>JAKPCK010000008.1 GCA_029553295.1 Deltaproteobacteria bacterium
GCTATCTGTTTCAACATCATGATATCAAGATCATACAGCTCCTGGCAGGTTTTCTTAAGAGCCATATGCATAGGAATTGAGACAGTGCAGGACTTCTTGAGGATAACATTTGCTGTATATGTTTTTGTCTTCCTTATTATAGAGATCAGGTTACATGTATACTGAGCTGTTAACCTTTTTGCTATCAGAGGGCTCATCCTGTATGTCACAGCAATATTTTTCTTCAGAATTGTTAAGCCCATTACCAGATCAATATAATTAAGATATACGTAGGCCTGAACTCCAGCAGCTACTGACATTTGTAAAATGTCAGGCAGTGAGGCCTGGATCTCTTTTGCCTTTCTTCTCTGAGCATCATCATCAAAATATATGTAAATTTTCCCAGGGAGGACTAAAAGCCTTGTTTTTGTACCTTTTGTAGCCAAATTCAAAGCATTTTTGACAGATTGGGCTGTGCCAGAGCCCAAAACTGACTGTTCATAAGATATCAATCTGCTTCTATATTCTGTGTCTGTTTCCTCTGGCTTTCTAGGCATATTATAAACTCTTCCCCATTTGTTCTCCAGGGCTTCTCCTGATGCATATTCTATCTTCATATTGCCAGAGGCTGCCTGTATTTTTTGCATTATTTTATTAAATTGATCAATATAGGAATCAAGAAGAGTATTAATTACAGAGCCTACTGGTTTTGCAGTGGAGATAATTGTTATTCCCATTGTATAAGTAGCAGCAGGTCTCCAGACCTTAAGGCCCATCCTGTATGTGTTTCTATTATTTCTCTTTTGTATTAAAAGATCAGCAGTATAAGTTTTTGAATGCAATAACTGAGATAATAGATCCATTGTGTAAGTTTTTGTAATATTCCTCTTCTGTAGCAAAACATCCATGGAGTAATACTTACCTCCTGGCAGAGAAATCTGGATATCTGCTGTATACGTTTTTGAAATACTCTTTTGCATGAGGAGATTTGCCGTATATGTTTTTGATCTGGTCACCAGAGGATTAATCTCTTTTATCACAGCTACAGGAATTAAATGCACATATGGAGGTAAATGTGAAACATCAGTAGTATTAAGGTTTACAGTTACTGTATGTGTATGTGTGGCCAAAATAGCCGAATTTGTGCTACCTCCAGCTCCATATGTAGGGTTAGATGAATACCAGGAGCTGACTTGAATATAAGACCCGTGGTTATGACTGTCAGAGCCTCCTGCTGTTGGATTTACATCTCCAGAGGCTAAGCAGTAGCCATTCCAGCCAGAGAGAATCTGGAAATAGTCTGTATAACCAGAAATTGATCCATCAACAAACAAAACAGCATTTACAGGAATGCTGGCTTGAGAAGAAGTAATCTGATAAAGCCTGGTCTGAAGATATGCAGGAGCACAAGAAGCAGATCCACTTGAGGCAGATACACTATGATTATGATTATTTTTACCAGATTGAACAGGAGCCAAAAAACTTGTACCATATTCTGAAGTCATTGTAGTACCAGTATAGTTATCAAGAGACCCAGAGACACTATGGGTATGGCTATTAGATCCTCCAGAGGAACCTACTGTTGATGATAATCTGATATATTTCCCATCAGCAGATGTGAACCTGCTATAACCTGTGTAAGAAATTGACTGAGTAGAGGCACAAACAGTATATTGATAAAGCCTTCTGCCTCCTGCATCAGAGTTAAAAAATTGAGAGATCTCACATCTGATCAGGGCCAAAGTGTAATAAGCTGGCAGGTTATTAGCACTGTTAAAAGTAACTCCAGAGGTTCCGTGACTATGCTTTTGATTTGTGATTGACTTCAAACATGCACTGGCAGTATTAAACTTCATGGTAGCAGTATCTGTAACTTCATCACAAGTGATACTGGTCACTGTGTGAGTATGAGTATCAGATCCCCCTGTTGTCAGCCCCTGTGAAGTATTAGACGTAAATCTTACAAATCTTGTATCATAAGTAGTAACTTTACTCCATGGACTAGGAGGATTCCCTGATGAATTCCATAAAGCATAGACGTAAACCATATCAGACCATTTATTTTATTACAGACTATTCACAGTGACTATGCCATCTTTATTTATCACATATTCTGTAATTATATCCCCTCTCTTAACTTGTATACAATATGCCAGCTCCTTTCTTACAGCTGTTCTCAAAAACAGCCTTCTGATAAGACTGCATCCTCTGGGTGGCCCCTGCTTTTCACAAATTGGGCACCTTCTTTCACCATTTTGTAGGAATATAGGTGTTACTTCTCCATGGATATCACAGAACCAAGTGTTACAGGCTCCACATTTAGGACATACAGGATAAGGTTCTGTATCTTCTCTCATCCATAGAAAGGCTGTACCACATTCTCCACATTCATAAAAATCTGAATACTCTATTTTACCTCTGAAGAAGACCCTGGCCTCTTCATCATCTCTTAACTTCACGTGTAAAACTGGCAAAGTGGAGAGATCAACATAAGAAGGATTTGGTAGCTGTGCCTGTCTCTCATTTATAAGGTCTACAAAAGAAGCATCAGTAAAAGGGATCCAGGCTACTGATTTCCACCTTCTAAAATTGGGATCAGGAACTTTATGCTGTTCACCTGTTGCCAGGTCATACAATACGTAGGTAGTACCATCTAAATCTTCCAAAGCCCAATACATGAGGGTTATAGGGGCCTCCATTGTGGAAAGCCCCTCATCCATAACTGGATTTATTGTTGTTCTCATTATATTTCTCCTCCTCTAAATCTCATCATAGAGGAATGTAAATGTTATATTACTCTTATCTCCCTGGGTAGCATCTGTTACCAGCTTCACCTGAGTAACCACAGACTTGCTAGCACCATTGGCATTGTATACAGTAGTATCTACAGTTAATGGAGATGCTGACGTATAATTATCAGCATCGCCTGGTGTAGCTGCCTGGCTCTTATAATAATCATGACCATTAGTAGCATCTTTTATGTAATGCCCTGTGGTACCCTGTGTGCCCGTGGCCTGCTGATAGTTAGCTGTAGGACATCCATGGTCACCAGAATCCCTAAGCCCTACCATCAGCTGCCCTCCTGTGCCAAGCTGCCAGGTTGAGGCAACGTTACCAGGTGTGTACCACCTTATGTTACTTATCTGTGTGCCTACGCCAGTCCATGCTATCCTGTGATGCTTCCAGTATGAATAGTTATTACCAGATGTTGGCACCACACAAGGATAGTTAGACCCTGGGTTATATGAATCTGTGGTACAATATCTACCAGAAGTTATTACAGTCCAGGTAGGGCCTGAACCATTTCCCTCCTCTACGTTGACTGTTGCTGCCATTTTTCATCACCTCTTACTTTAATTTATTTTCTACAATCTTAACATAATTATGAGAGAGATATGCCAAAGCTTCTCTTATTTTTCTGTCATAAGCTGTTGATAAGAAAGGTCTCCTAGGTGTGTGAGCTGTGCCCCATTCATGAAACACAGCATACCTGGCTACCTCTGGATCAAGAATACCTATTTCAACCCTAATCCTGTTTCCCTCTCTAGTAACTTTGAACCCCTCTGTCAAAGCTCCTAACAGCCAGCCCTCATCAATCAAAGTTTTTGATGAACCTTTTATCTTAACTGTCTTAGGAGATAATGGGGGTGGTATATTCCCTTCCTGAACTATTCTCACAGCCTCCTCATGGATTATTGCAGCAGCTTGTGTGAGCAGCTGCATAAGCCCTTCTGGAGAAAGTTCTTTAGATTCTTTGGCAGGCATTTTCCACCTCAGTTAGTAACTGCAATATTTCTTTTAGGCTGTTTGAGGCCAGGCTGTTCAAATTCAGGATGTTTTATAGATTTAACTGGTTCCTTTATAAACTTTTCTCTGATCTCTCTTTTTCTTATCTCAGATATTAATGATGTATCAGGCTTATTATATGCAACATCCTGATCTACTGTAGTCTGTCTCTCCTCCCTGATAAGTCTTCTCTTTCTATATTCAAATGGCTTAATTATAGAAATTGAGGCATAATAAATGACCCTGGCAGTTTTTTTGATTAAACAGGCCATTGTGTAAGTAGCTGCTTTGGCACCTTTCAAATTGACAGACATTTGATAGCTTTTGCTAGCTTCTTTCTTAATTATCAGATTTGCTGTGAAAGTTTTTACAACCTGCTTATAAACCAGAGCTCCCATTAAATACTGCTTAAGCTCCTGCTTCTTCAGCATTATATTCATATTATAATCCTTCTGAATCCTGGAGGCTACCAGGATATCCATGCTCACATCCACAGCCAGCCTAGCCTGGAGGAGGATATCCATGATATACTGCTTTTGCATAAGGGCCAAAATATTGATGTTCACATTATAATTCAGGCTTTGCTGCTTTTTCATCATGAGATTCATATAATACTCAAGAGCCTGCTGTTTGATCATTAAGAGATCAAAATCAATTAATCTTGTTAAGAATTGCTTTTTAATCAAGGTATTTGCTGTATAAGAGGCCATCTGCTGTTTCTGCATCAGGATATCCATATCATACTCTTTTATTACTGTTTTGAATAAAATAACATTCATTAAAAAGCTTTGACTGTATGACCTCATAATCAATAAATCTGCACTGTAACTTGCTGTAACTGCTTTTTTATTAAGAATGTTCATAGTATATGTTTTTGCCAGTCTGTCAGCTATCAGGAGGTCTGCTGTGTAAGTCACAGATATCTGTTTTTTGAGCAAGAGATCCATATCATAAATTTTAGCCAGTCTTTGAGCCAGCAAAATATCCATGATATACGTCTTCTGTAACCTGCTAGCAAGACCTAGAGATAATGAATATGAGATAGCTTCTGTTTTCTTCATCAAAATATCCATAGTGTAAAACTGTATTGTAAGACCCCTGATTAATATGCTCATATTATATGAAGTCTGTAAGCCTATCTTCTGAATTAGAAGGTCAGCAGAGTATTCTGTGGCTTTTGTGGCCATCAACGTTAAATCAAGGTCATAATTCTTTGAGAATTCTCTCATAATCAGCAGATCAGCTTCATAAGCCTTATCAAAGCCCTTTTGAATCAGAATATCTAAATCATAGGTGTTAGAGAGCTGCTTTTTCATTAACAAATTTGCAGAGTATGTTTTTATGATTCCCTTCTTCAGCAGAATATTAACAATGTAAGTTCTTGGCATCTGTTTCTTTAATAATAAATTCATTATGTACGTCTTTTGAGAGCTCACAGCTAGCAACAGATTCATTGAATACTGGATCTGATACTGCTTTTGCAAAAGTATATTCATCATGTATTCTTTCTGCAGCCTCTGAGCAAGAAGAATATCCATCTCATACTGCTTCTGCTGCTGCTTCTGTATAAGCAAATTCAAACTGAATGTCTTTGGCACAGTTTTCTGTATTAAAAGCTTCATGTTGTGTGTCACTGCTGTTGGTTTTGCAACAAGAATATCAAGAGTAAACTCTGAAGCCACCTGCTTTTGCATCAGCAGGCCTGCTGTATAAGTTCTGGGAACAGCCTTTTTTATCAAAAGATCAGCATCATAGGTAACTGTGAAAGATTTTTGAATCAGAACATCACAATCAACAGCAGCAGCCCTTGTCTTCATCACAAGCATTGATAGCTGATAAGCCTTCTCTTGCCTCAAAGCTATTATCATCAGAGAGAGCTGATATATTTTTGTAACTCCTCCTGTAACTATATTTACTCCCATCTGGTATGAGGTCTGGCCTGTCTTTGAGATCAATGCATTCATGAGATATTGCTGAATTGAAGCCTTTTGAATAAGCAGATCTGCATCATAAGCCTTAGTTATGTTCTTTTTATGAATTAGAATGTCAGCATCATAGCTTTTTGTAAAAGCCTTCTGTATAAGAAGATTCATTAGATATGTCTTTGATACTGCCTTTTTGATCAAAACATCACAGTCTACTGTTTTTGCTACAGTCTTTTGCAGGAGAAGATCAAGATCATAGGCTTTTGTTAGATTAATTTTTTTGATCAGCAGATCTGCATTATAAGCTTTTGTCAGTTTCCGTTTCTGGATTAAAAGGTCTACAGTGTATGTTTTGGATCTCTGAGTTGGTATATCATTAGCATTGTAAGCTAATCTTAATGTAAAGTATTCAGGAGCTGATGCTGTCTTTGATTTTATTGTCCCTCCAGAATAATTATGTACATGAGGCAATGGGAAAGCAGCATATGTACTACCACTAGCTGCAGAAACTGTTAATGTTGCATCTCCAGTTTGATAAAAAGTATGAGTATGTGATAATGTGCTTGATCCTGTAGTAATGGTTCTTCCTAAATAATCAACACAATACAAATCATTATATGTTGTGCTTACATCTGTCCATCCAGATGGTGGTGTGTCATCAAACCAAACGTAGGTGTTTGCAGGAATTACAGTAGTGCTAGCTGTTGTTTTTGCAACACCACCACCTACCCAGGCTGGATAAACTTCTACGTTAGATGTATTACCACCACTATGTGAATGTCTATATCTGGCAAAAGATGTTGTCCCAGTAGCCCTTGAGGCATAACTGGTTGTAGCTATTGATATTGTTCCTGAAATTGGATGTGTATGGCCACCGGTCCGTTTTGTGTTATATGTAGCAGAAATAAAAATCATATATGAACCATCTGTTGTGTCCCAGGCCCATCCAGAAGCAGGAAGTGAAGCCCTCAAAGCACCTGCATTAGCTGGGACAGATTGAAACCCGCTATAATCTTGATATATCATCCTGTAACTCTTGTAACTCCATGTAGGAGTTGTTGATCCTGTCGACATATTTGAGCAGGTGTGACTGTGAGCCACATACTGCACATATGAAACTCCTGATGTACCTGATGTACTATTCACTGGAGAAACTGAAACCGTTGATGGTTGAGCTGAAACTGTATGACTATGTGATGAAGTACTTCCTCCAGTCTGTAATGAAGTATCAGAAGAAATTAAAATAAATCTATTTTGATATGTAGAGCTAATTTCAGCCCATCCTGAAGGTAACGTTGAACTTGTACAATACAAAAAGTAAATATTGACCATACTTATCTATCATTTTGCATATCTCTCCTGGCTTTAATCAGCTCCTGCTCCCTTTTCCTTCTCATATCAAATATGATTTCAGGAGATATGTTTGGATAGCCTGACAGAGCCCTCACAGAATCATGATAGCATTTTATACAGATATCAAGCTCCCATTCCTCAATTACTTTCTTCGTTATCAATAGATCCACTATAGCATTGATATATGCCCCATAAAGATTAGCAGTTTGATTTAGCTCTTCTTCAGTGATAATCCCCTTTATCACTAGCAAATCAATAAGCCCCTCCATCACAGCTACCTCTGATGGGGGGCAGGCTATCCTTACAAAATCTTTCTTACTCTCTGCCAATTTATCACACCGCCTGGATCTCTATAATGACATAGAGAACCTTTCCAGCTATGGTTGCTTCTACAGGGGCAACAGAACACTT
>JAKPCK010000010.1 GCA_029553295.1 Deltaproteobacteria bacterium
CAGATTTTTGAAGATTTTTCTTTCATATTTTCCCCTCCATATGTTTTTATATCATAGTATGTTGAGATGGTGGCTCAATGAGCATGAAAAGTTTCTTATAACAAGCTATGCCTTCAGCTATTTTGCACTGGACGGACTTGATATGAAAAATGCCATAAAAAAGGCCTTTAAGGTAATAAGACCGGATAGGGTGAGAAAAGACGGTTCTCTTAAGATCTCGAGGAAGACCTATCGTGAGTTAAATCTTCGGGTAAAGGGTTTTTACAAATAATTTTTTTCTTCAACGCCATATTTCTTTCATTGTATTGGGGATTATTGGTGATGTCCTCACTAACAGATATAAAAGGCGGGATATCTATTTCTGCCTTGCCATCCGGTGTCTCAACAGGCTCTACCTTCAATATAGAGATGCCCTGATTTTGACCTTTGTATATGTCGAGTTCAAAATACTGATTTTTCCAGAAAAAACATATACGTTCCTTAACAATTATACTAGTCTTTGGGTCTATCAGCCTTTCAAGTGTCCTATACTCCTGCTCTGTGATGAGTTCTTCCTCCTCTATCATGGCCTTTCTTGTGAGAAAATAGAGGTATGTCCCGTCCTGCCCCCTTTTTTTAATGTGTATCTTTTCGTTTTTGCCTTTTGACCTTAGGTATATTTGTTCAATGTGGATTGTCTGATGGGCAGGGAGCCTATCATATTGGATCTCTTTGACAAGGAATCTTGTGGCTATGGGTAGAGGCACAGGCATTCCCAGAATACTGGATATGGCAGAGAATGTCCTGTTTATCTTACCTTCAAAGTCTGTTGTATTATCTATTACCTTTAGGTGTGGGTGCCCGAGCCAGCTCTCCCTTATCTTTATATCAATCTCTACTGCCTCTTCCGGGGTCTCAATCCTTGCCGGGTTGTTATCCCCGGTATAGAATTCTATTGCCCCATCTGCTGCTGTTACTAAGTGTATGACACCATTATATCTATCCCTCAGTTCCATCTCGCTCAGATTTTTTCTTTTTAGGATGTCTCTAAATGCCTTTTCAGGTATAAACGCCCTTATATCCATTACCCCCCTATCCAGGAGGATTATCTTTTTTTTCTCCGGGAATACCTTTGTTACAGTGCTTTTGTATATCTCCTCAAAGGCAAGCTGCATATCGAATATTGCCTCTTCATAGTTAATAACTTGATTTGATTTATCCATCTTGCGACGGTCTATGCCGCTGTTGGTGATTAATGTAGCTGTCTCGGGTATGACAAATACCATAAAACCATGGTCTGACAGTTTCTCAGTAAGATAGGCAAGGGAAGAACTCTTTCCGGAGCACGGACCTCCTGTGAGGACTATCATGAAAACAGGTTCAATCAGGCGGGGGATTGTCTTCATCTCACAGATGAGATTAGCATAGTTTGCAAATCTCTTCCAGCCCTGAGATTATGGTTTTTTTCAAAATAAAATGGGCGTATATGGGGTTTTTTGCTTGGAACTGCTGCCTATTCTATCCTTGCTGCCCCCTTTGGTATCCTGCTCTCTTCAATATAAGTATAACCAAGCAACTCCATGCACTCCTTTAATCTCTTGCTGATGACCTCCTCCTTGCCAGCCTTTCCCATATCTGCACTGTATCTGGCGGCTGCTGCTTCGCATTCATACTTGTCTTTTTTTATGGTCTGCATATCCTTGTTTGGGTGATACCAATACATTGCCCCTCCACCGCAACCAGATAATGCAGGGATGATTAGGATTAAAAGTACAAAAATAACCTTGAAAGATTTAGAGAACTTTTTCATATTCCACTCACCTCCATGATTATAATAAAAAATGGTTGTTTCTATTCACTTATACAAATATTTCATTAGAAAAACCAGAAAAAATAGAGGACCCAATTATTATGTTTCAGGGGTGTTGGATTCTATTGTAAAAAAAGTCTGTAGTCTTTAGCCTACCGCCTATGGTCTCGACCCTGTTGCATGCCTCTTTCTCTTGGAAAAAACCTCTATGGCTGATTTTCCCTCAAGGGGACATTTATTTTCACATATGCCACAGCCTGTGCATAACTCCTCTACAATATAAGGTCTTTTTAGCTTGACCGGTCTGCCTTTATAGTCTATCTCCGAAACCTGTTCAAATCTTATGGCCTTTTCTGTTACAGGGCAGTGCTCTTCACATACAATGCAGTTTATCTTCTTGGCATATGGTAGACAGTGGTTCTTATCTATAACAGCAACCCCTATAATACTCTTCTTTTTTTTCTCAAGGGGCAGATTAGGTATGGCACCGGTGGGACACACCTGTCCGCAGAGGTTGCAGTTATACTCACAGTAACCGAGTCGTGGGATTATAACAGGCGTGAAGATACCGTATATGCCACCCTGTAATATTGATGGATATAGGGCGTTTTTCAGGCACACCTTTATACACTCGCCACAGCGGACGCATTTTTTTAGAAACTCATCTTCCTTTTC
>JAKPCK010000042.1 GCA_029553295.1 Deltaproteobacteria bacterium
AGGGTTTGACAGGCACAAAAATCACCTTGAGTAGCCGATTTTAATAACATTTCTCTGCCTTCTCATATTCTGTAATGCTACCTCTGGATCTATCTTGTACTTCTCCATGTAAGCATCTTTTGTATACCTCTTTCCAAATGGATCTATAAACCAAACCCTCCCTGCTGGATCTGTGATTTTTCCTGCAGGTAAACTCCATTCAAATCCCTCAGGGGTCATGCATGGGAGCCAGTCCTCATCAGACATCTCTATTTCAAGCTGCGATCCACAGACCGGACACATCCCCATCTTTTTTACATTCTTCTTGGGCATAAATATCACCTTTTACTGCTTATTTATTCTCATTCCAAAGAAGAAGCCTATAACCAGCATAGCAGCTGATGTAATTTGATCAATACTATTATTTATAATTGTTGTATAACAAAATGTAGCAATTATCATAAAGGCCAGGATAAAAGATCTTATTCCACAGATCTTTTTATCTCCTATTTGCATACATTCCTTGCTCATTCCCTCTTCCTCTTCAGGCATTTTTATCACCTTATGATATACTTTCTACTGAAATAGAGCTTAATATAATTTTCTCATCTGGATTGATTTCAAGAACATTACCAAATGAGCCTATAGTCTGACCCTTTCCAACAGCATAGCAGGTTACTATCTCATCAATGCCCTCAAAGACCTGATAAGGTGGTAGTGTATTCTGGAATACAGCTTTAACCATATCAGAGAATTCTAGATCATCTCCTATTTTAAGACTGGCTATGAAATTAGATACAGACTGCTCTATCTTCCATTCCAGGCCGCTCTCAAAAGCTGGTTCTTTCCTGATGGTGATCTGAATATCTACCTCAATTTCTTTGGGTTTTAGCCAGAGGTAGGGATATGTTCCTAAGCCTATAAGGAGGTCATATGATCTACTGCCACTGTATGATATAGTTTCTATAGATTTAACATAAACGTTGCTATCTAACGTGGCTTTTACAGCAGAACCTGGAGCTGTGCCTGCTGGAATTGTAGCAGAAAAGTTAACAATATTATTGCTCTGATCCAGGCATGTTCCTGTTATTATTTCCTCTGTTGCCATAACTTTTTGAGGTCTGATCCATAGGTATCCACCCCATGTATCTGCCAGCTCTGGCTCTGCTGATCCATTAATTATCTGTCCTGCTATGCAGCCACAGCCTATGATTCCTGCTGCTATATTCTGTTCAATCAAATTTGAAAGGTCATTCCCCATTGTGTCAGGAGCATCACATATTATCTGCAGATCTCCAGGCCCTACTGTATAGCATAGGGTCTGAGTAATACCTGATAAAGCCTCAAGATTTTGAGAAATTAGGGATGGTGTGGCTTTGCCTGCTGTTTTGATGGTGTATATGTATCTAGCCCTGAGCTCATCATCAGTCTCTTCATCCTCTCCTCCTGCAAAGGCAAAGTAATTGGTAACTCCTACAATTCCTGGGATAGGTGTAGGGATATATGTGATAGTCCTGGCTGCTACGTTATAAGCTGACCCTGTGGATACAGCTTTTGCTGTTACTGCTGCCTGTGTGCTACCTGCCTGAAGGACTACATCCTCAGTAGTCTCAAAATATAATGTTCCTGCTTTAGAAACAGCAGCTACTCTTGTGTGAGCTGGAATTTCAATATCTGTAGATGCAGGGCCATCTGTGAAAAATGTGACTGTGCCCTCTGCATGACTGCCTGGTAGCCTGCCTTCAGGTAGCCAGTTTATCACAAGTTTCTCCAGGGCTTCTCCTTCTGCTGTGTAAATGTTCAAATTATTTATTTCTCTTTCCAGGGCTACCTCCAGTTTCCTGACCTGATTAGCCACAGATTCATTAAGCATCATTAATATGGAAGTAGGGGAATTGCTGGACAGAGGAGGATATCTGGCTATTTGGAAGTTCCTCATCTCCTCTATGATTTGTGCTATAGTTCTTACAGTCATTATTACCACCTAAATATATCTTGAATATTGGCAAAGTTCTTCATTAGATTTTCTGGATCTATATTTATATCAAACCTTCTGTTTGTTGGTGCTAAGACAGTGATATTAACTCTGTTTCTGTCAGTAGGATCTACTGATGCTGTGATAAACACATCCTTCAAATCTGGAAAGAGAAGCCTCAAATCTCTTTGCAGAGCTCCTGAAATTCTTTTGAGGTTCCCTGCTGTCAGTTTACTGTGCATTATTTCAAACAGTATACTCCCTAGATTAGGGAATGCAGGCCTTTCCCCTTTTGGTGTGTAAACATAAAACAGGAGAGCCTGCTGTAGCTCCTCCAGAGGATCTGAAGTGAGGGCTATGTCTCCATCAGGAGTTAACACAAGATCAATATCTCTCCTGCATTCAAAATGTGTTCCCTGCCAGTAGCCTGTTATTTTCAGATCCACCATATTTTTATCACCTCATTCTCCATGACAGCCACATCCTCCTTCATTTATATTATAATTTTCCCCTCCAGATTCAGAATAACTGCTATTATTTTCTAAATGAGGAGCTGTAGGTTTTCCTCCCATAGGATCTGTTGCTGTGCCACAGGCTATACAATGTTGATGTGTGCAGCAAACACAATGCAAATTATGTGAGCCTGCTCCTGCTGCTCTGATGGTCAGAACTCCAGAACCATTCAGAGCTACGTAAGACCCTGCACAGTCCTTTATCAGAATGCCTCTTTCATCACCAAAAAGGCAAATGAAAGACCCTGTGTTATCCTGTATGAGGATTGAGCCATCCCTTTCCATCTGTATGAATTGCCCTCTCTTGTGGCTCCATCTTACCCTATCAGGATGTGCAGGATGTGATTCTGAATACCATTTGAAACTCTTTGAAAGGTTTGTTATATCATCAATATCTGTGCAGGTCTCACAGGATGGCACAGCATTCCCTAAAGGACATTCTGAAACATATATACTGCATCTATCCTTTCCAAAAAACTTGAAACAATCTGGTAGCTCTGGCTCTGGGAATTTTGCTATAATGTTTCCACATTCATCCTTTTGTGTCGGCATTTTATGCTGGCAGTATTTATAAACCTGATCATCATCATGCTGCCTGCAGACTGGCAGCTGCTCCCAATTTGGGCAACTGCCTAAAATTATTGCCTTTTCATTTTTATAAAACAAAACCCAAACCAAATCTCCTATTCTGGGATGATAGGGATGGCCATAGTGATGGCCCATATATTCCTGAATGTGATAGACCCTCTGCCTGTGGATTTCTCCACAGGGGTCATAATAGCCTATATTGTCTCTAATTCTCACAGTCACAGTATTTGTAAGCAGATCATCCTCATAGGCATGTCTCTGGACAGCTATCACTGTGCAGAGCTCAACCCTGAGGTAGGTTCTGAGCTGTCTTTCTACTTCCTTTTCTATTGCTTCTTTTAAATAATCAGCCATAATTTCTCATCCCCCTAATTTCCATCTGAAGCCTCAATAAAATGCAGCTGCCAGAGGAATACATCATCTCCTTCTGCAGCTTCTTGTAGCTGTGATTTACTGAGGAGATAGACACACATAGCAGAATCAGCCCCTGCAGTCACAAGCAGGTGAGGGCCTGGATGAACTTCTGGCTCTCCCAAATTCCACAAAAATTTTCTCTCTGCCTCTGTTACAGTTCTTATAGTCAGTTCACACTGCCATAACTTTGCCCCCATGCTCTGGGTTTTATTTTTATAATAAGGTATATCAAATTCAGTCAGCTTAAAATCTTTAAACCACCTGATCTGTCTGGGGTTTACATAAAACTCACTGCCATCAATTGTAACTTTGAGATAACCTATGGTTTCTACTCCTCTTTGAGACTGCTGCCTTTCTTGCATTATTCTATCACTCATATCACCACCTCCTAACTGTGTGAATTTGCTAATAATGTGTCTATAGATGCAGTAGAGCCTATCAATGATGGGTTTTGCACACCTCTCAGGAGGTAAGCACCATGTGGCTTGTCTCCATCCTTACCAAAAGCCTGCCCTCTCATTCCGCTTCTGCTGTATAAGCTTACCTTGTTGGGAGCAGCTGGATCAGGTCTTACATATATAAAATCTGTTTTTGGATCAAAGGGCAGCTCATCCTTTGACCAATAGAACCCTGCAGTATCAGGCATTATGTTTTTATTCCAGTCATCCATCATCTGATTATATAGATCCTGATAAATATCTTCATAAGTGAACAGATAAATGCCATCAGTTGTATAATATGGCCTTCTGCCCTCTGGTTTCTTACCAGGCTCTGCTGCTGCCACTTCCTTCTCAGTGCTTGCATTTATTTCTACAGTCCAGCCTGATGCTGAATAATCAAGCACAACTCTATTGACCCTGCCCTCCACAACTGCCATTATTGCTGTGCTACCATAATCACAGGTATCAGAATTTTTGATAGGTCCTATAGGAATCTTCCATCTAATTTTTTGGAAGATGTATGGTGAAATCCCAATAGCCTCAACAATTGCCTTATCAGCTTCTGTTTTATAATAATCAATTAGCTGCTTTGCCAGCTCTGTGACCTGCTCCTGTTTTGGCAAATAGTGCATATCTACTTCTGCAGCATGAACTGTCCCATGTTTTCTTATACTGTCAACGTTCTCCTCAAGGTATCCTACCACCTTATGCCTCTCTCTTTCTGCAGGTGACCTCCCAGGGTCTGTAATGCCAGAGCCATATACAACAACAATATTTGCATGACCCATAGCATTCTTACCAAGCCCCTGTTTTGTAACAAGATGTGTGATATCTATCTGATTTTCTGGTGTAGGTCTTATCCAGCCAGGGGGTATGAACCTGGCTTTACAATATTCATCAATATAGAAAGTGCCTCCTGTTGCTCTTGTTACCATTCTGATAGCATCTGCATACCTCATAGCTTTTGTTGCCTGCACCTGATCCTTGATGATAGGTGGATCCCAAAAATCAACAGCCACCTCTCCACTGCCTCCCTCTCCCTCAGGGGTAAATGGTTTAGTCCTTTTGTCCTGCTCCTCTATTAGCTCTGCTTTTACAGCCTTTAACTTATGCTCCTCTTCCTGTAATTGTTTTCTCAGTTCTCCTTTCTTTGCAGGATCATCTGTATTAACTATTTGATTTTCAAGCTCTTTAATTTTCTCTTCCCTGAGGGCTACCTGGCTTTCCAGCTCCTTGATGACATAATTATAAGGCTTTGCTGTTGAATATCCAGAGCCTGCACAACAGGAGCATAGACTTCCAGAGGATTCATATCCCGTACCAGAGCATTGGGCACACTGTGTAGAAGATTTTGATATGTTATATGGACATTGAGAGCCAAAGCACTTCTTCCTTTTCTCTGGGTCATATGGACAGGATGCCTGCCTGCATAGCACATCCTTATGTTTATATGGACATTCAACAGCTTTGCAGGCTGTTCCTGCCTGCTTATATCTACAGGCAATTGGACATACTCCCTCTTTGCCTGGCTCCACATCCTCATCAGAGCCTCCAGTATCTTCCTCATCATCTTTTGAAGGCAATTTAGGAACATTGTTAGGAAGTTTATTGGCAGGAGTTCTGAGGACTGGATAATTTCTTTGAGCTGCTTCATCTCCAGTCAATGTGGCTGCATCAATTGGAGGATCTTTATGCTGTGAGATGATATCTAAAATAATTTCAGCAGGTTTCCAGGCTATGTAGGCTGTGCCTCCTTTTGGTTTTACACCATCAGGCATAGGCTCTTCTTCTAGGAATTCTTCAGCAGTTCTACCTTTTATGATTACATATTGCTCATCATAATCAACCCTGGCTATGTAACCACAAAAGGCATGATATTCTTTAACCTCATTTTCAATGAAACCCTCAAGGTTAGTAACATCTTCATACCTAAAATTAGGAAGATCTACACAAGTGTTCCTCTCATTAATAAGCACCAGGCCAATTTTCACATTTTCAGAGCCCTCATCTCTCCATTTACCAGTAAACATACCATAGAGATTCACAAGTGTAAATTCAGCATTAGCATCAGCATAATCAATATCTCCCCATTTTTCAATATGTGCTTTTATCAGGAATTCTGAAACATCCTCTCCTCCAATTGTCAGCCTGTGCTTAATCATACTAACCTCCTAGCTCTTCAGAGCTGATCTTATTTCAAATCTCAACCATCTTACTAATTCTGCCTTTACCTGCTCTAAATCCATATGAGATGCTATGTGAGCATTTTCTATAAGAGGAGCATTTATAATTACTGTTGATGGAGCCAGGGGCCCTCCTGAAACTACTGGCATTGTTCCTGGAGCCAGGCCTGCTCCAACAGAGTAAGCTTTTGCAGCTAGTAGATCCTTCTTGATCTGATCAATATCTTTGAGTATGCTAGGTATTGTGTGCCTGATGTATGTTCTTCTCTGCTTCTCAGATATGATCTCTTCTCCCTCATGCACCAGGCCCCATCCTGTCTTTTCTATCTTTCCTCCAGCCTGTCCTGCATATGTTAGTAATGTGCCTGCCTCTTCTTCCTGCTTTATCTGTTCCTCAACCCAGCTACCTTTTTTAGGTTCCTCTTTTGGCTCTTCTTTTGGCTCTTCTTTTGGAGGTGTTACTCCCTGACCTATCCCCAGCTTTTGTGCTTCTTCTATGCTCACACCTCCAGGAGGAGCTGAACCAGGCTCAATCAGGCCCGATTCTTCCCCCTTCTTCTGACTGCCTCCATACCGTGCATCTTGTATTTCTTTTGGCTGTGATGGAATATCAGAAGGTACCTGTGTGCTTTCTCTGGCTGCTTTTGCAGCCTCTTCTGGTGTTTTCCAGCTTGAGGCTGACCCTGGAGGAGCTGGCAGATGATACTCTGTCTTTTCTTCTTTGGGAGGTTCCTTAGGTTTGGGAGGCTGCTCTGCCTCTTTCTTTGCATTTTCTAGCTCTTCCTTAA
>JAKPCK010000067.1 GCA_029553295.1 Deltaproteobacteria bacterium
TCTGGCTCCCCGGGCAGGACTCGAACCTGCAACCTACTGGTTAACAGCCAGCCGCTACTGCCGATTGAGCTACCGGGGAATAGTTTATTCTCAATGCTATAATTCCAAAGAGCCATACCCCCTGACAGCCTTAAACTGCAACCTTATATAGCCATCAAGGATGGGTATTAATAAACAATAAAACCGCTTTAATGTCAAGGTTTTTAAATGTCCACATCAGAACTGGTATCCAGCCCTTACAAATCCAACTATACCGTATTTATCAAAAAACGTTATGTTGGAATATGTCTCTGTTGCCACAGCACCCACAGAAAAGAAATATTTTTTAAAACCAAAGGGGTTAATGATATTTATCATGGCAGACAAACCATAGGTATCCTCTTCCCTTGTCTCGCCAAATACAGGATGGATCTTGTCGAATAATGCCCTTTTTCTGAAGGCCCTTGTTATGACATTTAAGTCCTTCTCATTATATATAAAACCCAGGGATAATTCATAACTGTCGTAACTATTGCTTGCGCCTTTATATCTGCCTTTTTCATAGGTAAAACCCGGCATGAACATGTATCTTTCACCTATCTTATAGGTATAGCTTATACCAGGGGCGTGGGCAGAGCCGTCTCTCTTTAAGTCCCGGTTTATGTCACCTATCACATCATCGGATATATCTGTCTGTTGTATCCTGTAAGACAGATTGATATTTGTATCGAAGATATTGTAATAGGTTATCTTTCCACCATATTCCCTTGATGTTGTCCTATCCCTATCCAGGACATACGGGTTTTTCCATGCCTTTGATATTAATGATACAAAACCAAATGCATCTATAAGGCTCTTATTGAATCTTTTCCTTGCCCCAAGCGCAAGGCTACCTGCCTCCTGGGTTGTAGTGTTTAGATAGAATTCAGTTCCACCCTTATCCCTTATATGCTTTATATCAAAAACTGGAAAGGGTATAATCTTGCTTGCTGCCTTTGGTGACCTCTGGAGACTGGTTAGTGATTGATAGCCATCTCCCCATAGATTATCAGCCTTATTTGTAATTAATATGCCCATACTTACCTGAAACTGAAATTTATCCTCAGCACTCACTATTCTAGAAAAACAAAGAATTAACAGGGATATAGAGATTAAAAAGACTATTTTTTTCAATTTTTCCTCCTTTGGGTGTGCTGTAAAGAACATTTTGAACCAGACAAGATTGATCCCTATAGCTATATTAACACACAGAAATATATTTAACACAAAAGTATTTTTTCGTATACAAAAATTCTTGACAAAAACTACCTGTGATAATATAGTTGTGAAGTAAAATTGTATACAGTATGCAAAGGGGGTAATTATGGAAGACCATGAAATCTTTAAAAACATTACAGTCCTTTCTCTTGAACAGGCAACGGTTCTACCTTATCTTTCCTATAGGTTATCGCTGGATGGTGCAAGGGTAATAAGGATGGAACACCCTGTATACGGCGACCCAAACAGGAGGGTCGGTGAAAACAGGCTAAACGAGGACAGGATGTATACCTATTTCCTTGCCATCAACTGCAATAAAGAGGCCATCACACTGGATCTGGGGACACCTGAGGGTGCAGAGGTATTCAAAAGGCTTCTTACTGAATTAAAAGTAGATATATTCGCCACAAACCAGCTTCCAAGAAACTATAAGAAGCTCGGGATAGACTATGACACAGTGAGGTCTATAAAAAAAGACATCATATGGGTAGGTCTTACAGGATTTGGTCCCCAGAGCAACGAGGCTGCATACGACCCCATACTCCAGGCAAGGGGTGGTCTCATGGACCTCACAGGTGATAAAGACGGCCCCCCATATGTCCTCGGGGTGCCTTTACCTGATATGGGGACGAGTGAACATGCCTATGGCCTTATCATGAAGGCCCTTTATAAAAGGGCAGTGACCGGTGAAGGCTCAAGGATTGATTTATCCATGTTCCAGAGCACAACCTCATGGCTTACAGTACCTATTACCCAGACAAAATCATTCAACAAAAAGATAACGAGAAGGGGAAATACCCATGAATTCTTTGCCCCTGTAAGCGTCTACAAGACAAAGGACAGCTATGCCTACATCGCTGTTGGAAATGATATACAGTGGGAGAGGATGCTCCAGATAGAGGGCTTTGCCTCCCTCGCCAGACCTGAATACGCCCGCAATGAAGGCAGGATCAAGGATGTTGACAACCTCAACAAGGCTATCGAGGCTATAACCAAAAATTATACTACCGATGACCTTATTAAACTATTCACAGCCGCTACCATCCCCATATCAAGGGTAAACTCCATAGAGGAGGTCTTAGAAGACCCCTATGTAAAAGAGGAGATGCTGTCATCAACAGACGAAAAGACAGGCCTTACAATCTATCTTGCCCCACCGCCTTTTACAACAAGCTTTGTAAAGGCTGTAAACAGAAAACTCCCCTTCCCTCCCCGATTTGGTGAGCATAATGAAAAGATATACTGCGAGACACTTGGTTATACAAAACAACAGCTTGAGGATATGAGGGCAAAGAAGATTATCTAATAAAAATTTTCCCTGGGGGCAAGATGGAATATTCAGATAGTGGTCCAGCTATAAGGAAAGGAAGGTTTTTAAGGGAACAGGTATATAAGAATCTGAAGGCCTTCATCTTAAACGGAGACCTGGAGCCCAATAAAAGACTCATAGAGGAGAAGCTTGCCGAAGAGATGGGCACAAGCAGGACACCCATCAGGGAGGCCATACAGAAACTGGAAAAAGAAGGACTTATAAGAAAACTGCCCAGGGGTGGTTTTGCCGTGAGTTTGATAACTGACGAAGATATAGATGAGGTCTTTGGCATAAGGGGCGTGCTTGAGGGTTATGCAGGTTATCTAGCCACACTAAAGGCAAAAGAGGAGGATATCTCAGCCCTCGAGGAGATTGTCCACAGGGAAGAGGAGTGTATGAAGGCCCAGGACATGGAGGAGATTGTCCGCCTCAATACAGAATTCCATGACAGACTCTACAGGACAGCAAAAAGCGAAAGGCTATACAACATCATTAATGATTTGAGGGACTTCATATACAGGTTCAGGAAGATAATCTTCCGATTTTCCGGTATGGCAGAGATATCCATACAGGACCACAAAGAAATGATTAAATTGATGAAATTAAAAAAGGCCTCACAGGTTGAAAACCTCATCAGGAAACATATTACAAGGGGTAAAAATCTTATAAAAAGGAAGCTTAAAAAAGATACCTCGATATATGGAGCTTATAAAAAAAATACTTGATGGTAATGAGGCCAGTGCAGCCCGCCTCATATCCATGATAGAAGAAGGCAAAGAAGAGGGATATAAAGCCATAGCCGAGCTATTCCCCCACACAGGTAAGGCCCATATTATCGGTATCACAGGGGCACCAGGGGCAGGTAAGAGCACCATTATTGACAAACTTGCCATAAAATTCTCAGAGACGGGTAAAAAAACAGGCATCATTGCCATAGACCCCACAAGTATAAAAAGTAATGGCGCCCTCCTCGGTGACAGGGTAAGGATGAGGGGCGCTGAAAACATAGAGGGTATATTTATAAGGTCTATGGCCCATAGGGGCTACCCAGGCGGGATAGCAAGGGCAACAATAGGGGCTGTATATGTCCTTGAGGGGCTTGGTAAAGATGTAATAATAATAGAGAGCGTAGGTGCAGGTCAGACAGAGGTCCAGATATCATCGGTCTGCGATACGGTTATCACGGTCTTTACCCCAGATTACGGCGATGATGTCCAGCTCATGAAGGCAGGGATTATTGAGATAGGTGATATAATAGTCATAAATAAATCTGATATGCCTGGGGCCCAGGAGGCAACAAAAGATATAAAAGCCCATGTCATCTCTTCTGACAAAAAGGACTGGCAGGTCCCGGTTATAATGGCACAGGCACAAAGAGGTGAAGGGATAGACACTATTATGGGTGCTGTTGAATCACACCTCGAATACCTTAAAAAAAACAACCCCCTGGGGGAATACAGGGCTGAGAAGCTCAAAAAACTCATGTTCTTGTTCCTCAAGGAGGAGCTATGGGCAAAGGCAATGAAAAAATGGGCAGGTAGTGGTGAGATTAAAGATATAGTAAAGATGGTGGAGAACAGGGAGATAGACCTCTATAGTGCAGTATCCAGGGTAGCAGATATTATGCTCCCTGACTGACATATCAAGCAAAGGATATTATCCATGGATTTTAGCTTTTCAAAGGAGCAGGTCTTTTTCAGGGAACAGTTTACAAAGACCTTAAACGAGATTGTTGCCCCCCATGCAGCCACGATAGACCAGGAAGATGCCTTTCCCCATGAGATATTCAAAAAAATCGGCAATCTGGGTTACTATGGTATGAGATACCCACAAGAGATAGGCGGTATGGGTGCAGACTGCACCACATTCACCATATTCGCCGAAGAGCTTGCCAGTGTATCCATTTCATTTGCCGCCATAGCAACCATGCAGTGCCTCATGGGCACTGATTTCCTCTTCCGTTTTGGCAACAGGGATATTAAAGAAAGGGTGTTAATCCCTGCTATCCGCGGGGAGAAGATAGGTACCATTGCATTCACAGAACCTGACTGCGGCTCAGACCTCGGTGCTATAAAGACGAGGGCTATAAAAAAGGGTGATGTATATATATTAAAGGGCAGAAAGCTCTGGATAACCAATGCAGAGGTTGCAGATTTTGTAACAGTGGTTGCCTCTGTAGAACCGGCAAAACGCATAAATGGTCTTGCATTCTTTCTTGTAGAGAAAGGGACACCGGGCTTTTATACAGGCCAAAAGATAGAAAAGATGTCTGCCCGAGGGTCTGTTACGGGGGAACTCATATTCGATGAATGCACAATCCCAGCCTCTAATCTATTGGGAGAGGAGGGCAAGGGCGCCCAGTATCTTGAATCCATCTTAAGCGAGATAAGGGTCATGATAGCCGGACTCGGCATAGGGCTTGCTAAAAGCGCATACAGGTCTGCAGTTATGTATTCCAAACAGAGGGAGGCATTCGGCAGGTCCATAGGGAATTTTCAGCTTATCCAGGACAAGATTGCAGAGATGGAGACGAGGATAAGGAGTGCATGGCTCCTCACCTACTATGCTGCATGGCTGAAAGACAATGGAAAGCAGGCAAAAAAAGAGGCAGCTATGGCAAAGCTATATTCTACCGAGACAGCCAGCTTTGTCGTTGATCAGGCAACAAGGATATACGGTTCCTATGGGATAGCACACGAGTATCCAGTGGAGAGATATTTCCGTGATGCAAGGTTCCTGCTTTTTGGAGGCGGCACATCAGAGATACTAAAGACATTAATTGCAAGGGAGTGTCTCAAGACATAATGTATCTTACCTGAAAAAGGTAAAAACAGCATTTTTGGAGGATCTTATGGGAGATAATGAAAAGAGGATAAAGGTCTTGATAGCAAAACCAGGCCTGGACGGCCATGACAGAGGCGGCAAGGTTGTTGCCCAGGCCCTGAAAGAGGCAGGGATGGAGGTAATATACTCAGGGCTACACAGGACGATTGACCAGATTATAAACACAGCCATACAGGAGGATGTGGATGTCATAGGCCTGTCCATCATGACAGGTGCCCACATACCCATCACCCAGAAGCTTATGGAGAAGATAAGACAAAAAGGCATCACCGATAAGATGGTGCTTGTGGGAGGGGTCATACCTTCAAGGGATATACCAAAACTGAAAGAGATAGGCGTTGCAGGCGTATTCCCTGGCGGCACACCACTGGCAGAGACTATCGAGTTTATAAAAAATAATGTGAAAAAGGCTTAAGGAGGATATATGGCTGTAGCAAGATATATAAAGGATGAAAAAGACCAGATTATAGATGTAATATACGAATCAGGGATACATGTAAAACCATCATACTCCCCATCTGACCTTGCTGCAATAGGGTTTGACTATGAAAAAGACCTGGCAGACCCGGGTAATTACCCATATACAAGGGGTATCCACCCCCTGGGATACCGCTCAAGGGCATGGACAACAAGGCAGTATACCGGCTTTGGCACACCCCAGGAGACCAACGAGAGGTTTAAACTCATGATATCCCACGGCCAGACAGGCCTTAATGTGGCCTTTGACCTGCCTACCCAGATGGGTTATGACTCTGATGATGAAATGGCAGAGGGAGAGGTAGGAAGGGTTGGGATGGCTGTGGATACCTTAAGGGACTTTGAGATTGCCTTTAAGGACATCCGGCTCGATAAGATAGGGAGTGGCCTTACCATAAATGCCGTTGCCTCCATCATGCTTGCCATGTATCAGGCAGTAGCAGAGAAATACGGTTATGACCCAAAGGTTATATCTGCAACACCGCAGAATGACATCCTCAAGGAGATGATAGGCAGGGGCGCATGGATATTCCCTGTAGAGCCTGCTGTGAAACTCATAGGTGATACCATAGAGTATTCCATGAAGGTCCTGCCCAGGACAAACCCTGTAAGTGTCTGCGGCTATCACATCCGTGAGTCAGGGGCAACACCTGCCCAGGAGATTGCCTTTGCCATACTCATTGCCAATGCATATATAGACAATGTCATAGCAAGGGGCTATGATGTGGATGACTTTGTAGGCAGATTCTCCTTTAATCTCAATGTCTTCGGCAATATGTGGGAGCAGATAGCCAAATTCAGGGCAGCAAGAAAGCTATGGGCGAGAAACCTCAAAGAGAGATACGGCGTCAAGAAGCCTCAAAACCTTTTCCTGAGGGGGCTTTTCGGTGGCGGTGGCTACGGTCTCACAAAGGCACAGCCTGAAAATAACATAATGAGGGGTGCATACTATGCCCTTGTGGCTGCCTTATCAGGGGCACAGACAACAGCCCTGTGCAGTTATGATGAGGCATACACCATACCAACACCCCACTCTGCACTCATATCGCTGAGAACACTCCAGCTACTCATGGATGAGGTAGGCCTAAGAGACACCGTTGACCCCCTTGCAGGGAGCTATTTTATAGAGACCATCACAAAGCAGATGGAACAGAAGATAGAAGAGGAGATGTTCAAGATAGAGAGTTATGGGGGGATAATAAAGGCTGTTGCCGATGGTTACGCCCAGAGGATGGTGGCAAGGCAGGCATATGAGGTGGAAAAAGGCATAGAATCCGGGGAACTCTTAAAGGTCGGTGTGAACATCTATAAGGAAGGTGAGTCCATGGAGGTGGAACTCCATGAATACAACTACGAATCTGCAGAGAAACAGATAGAGAGCCTCAAACAGGTAAAAAGGGAGAGGTCTTCCAGCGAGGTGGCAAGGACCCTCAAGGCACTGGAGAATGCCACAAGGGAGGGCAAGAATGTCATGCCCTATCTTGTTGACTGTTGTAAGGCATACGCAACATTAGGGGAGATGACAGGCGTATTCAGGCAGATATTTGGAGAGTTCCAGGAACCGAGCCTGTTCTGAGATAGTAGAATCAAGGGATAAGGAGAAGGGTTAATGGTATTGCCATTACCCAAAAACCTTAAAACCTTATTTTATATGCGGAGGTTATATGAGAGATAAGCATTTTCGCTTGGGCTGCGACATAGGAGGCACATTTACAGATTTTGTTCTATTAGACGATGAGACAGGGGAGATAAAGACAGGCAAGTGTCTTACAACACCCCGGGACCCATCTGATGCTGTTGAAGAGGGTATCAGGGCCCTGGAAAAGACAACACCGGATTTTGTGGGTAAGCTCGACGAGCTCATACACGGTACCACCCTCGTCATAAACTCCATCATCGAGAGAAAGGGTGCAAGAACAGGGCTTATAACAACAAAAGGCTTCAGGGACATCCTGGAGATAGGTAGGGAGATACGCTATGCACCCTACGATATATTCGCTGAGTTCCCAAAACCCCTTGTCCCGAGGAGATACAGGGTGGAGGTGGACGAGAGGATAAGGAGCGACGGCACAATACTTAAACCCTTAGACCATGAGGACGCCAGAAGGGCAGTAAAAAGCCTCATTGATATGGGGGTAGAATCCATTGCTGTCTGTCTTATAAACTCCTTTGAAAATCCTGTCCATGAAAAGATGGTAGAGGAGATTATCAAGGAGGAGGCACCGTGGGTCTCCACATCCATATCCTATCGTGTCCTCCCACAGATAAAGGAATATGAGAGGACAAGCACCACTGTAACAAATGCCTATGTAAAACCCCTAACAGGCCGCTATCTCTCCAAACTATCAGATAGGCTTGCATCCATCGGGTTCAGGGGTAAACTCTTTATCATGTTAAGTAGCGGCGGTATCACATCAGTAGAGACAGCAGCAGAGTTCCCGGTAAGGATAATAGAGTCAGGCCCTACTGCCGCAGTCATTGCAGGTCAATACTACGGAAAGCACTTCAACATCCCTGAGATGTTCTGCTTTGATATGGGCGGGACAACAGCCAAGTCATGCCTTATACAAAAAGGGGTTGCCGGGGTCGTCCCCACCTTTGAGGTAGGCCGTGTCCAGAGATTTATGAAGGGAAGCGGGCTGACCATCCAGGTCCCTGTTGTTGATTTAATGGAGATAGGTGCAGGAGGCGGCAGTATCGCCAAGGTAAGCAAACTCGGGACACTACAGGTAGGGCCGGAGAGTTCTGGTGCAGACCCGGGACCTATCTGCTATGGAAGGGGAGGAACAGAACCCTGCGTAACCGATGCAGACCTCCTCCTTGGTTATCTCGACGAGAACTATTTTCTCGGCGGTGAAATGAGGCTCGACAAGGAGTCTGCAAGACGTGGCGTAGAGGAAAAGATTGCAAAGCCACTGGGGGTATCCTTTGTCCAGGCCATATGGGGTATCCATGACCTGATAAACGAGACAATGGCAGCAGCAGCCAAGACACATATAGCAGAAAAGGGTGGCAACCCCAAGATAGTAACTATAGCTGCATTCGGTGGCGCAGGCCCTGTCCATGCATACGGCCTTGCCAAGAAACTTGAGGCACCCCGTCTTATAGTGCCGCCCAATGCCGGTGTGGGCTCTGCCATGGGTTTCTTTACAGCACCCAGGGCATTCGACCTTGTGAGGAGTCATAAGGTGGCCCTAAACAGTGTGGACTTTGCTGATATTGAGAATATATTCTTGGATATGGAAAAAGAGGCAGTCCAGATACTGAAGAAGGAATCAGGGGAAGAGACTATTCGATTTGATCGCTCCCTGGATATGCGTTTTGTAGGACAGGGTTCTGAGGTCAATATACCTGCACCCCCCGGTGACTTCAGGGGACACAATAGGGAGCAGATAAGACGGCTCTTTGATGACGTATATGAAAAGCTATACGGCAGGACATACCCTGACTCAGAGGTAGAGTTCATAAATTTCAAGATAAGGGCGTCCTTACCTGAGAGGCTCTTGCAGCTCCCAAGACTCGAGAAAAAGAAAGACCAGACCATAGATGCTGCCATAAAGGGGACAAGACCTGCATACTCTAATATAGCAAAGGATTTCATACCCTATACAGTCTATGACAGATACAAACTATTCCCGGGCGCAGGTTTCAATGGCCCGGCCATCATAGAGGAGAGAGAGTCAACCCTTATAGTTGGTGAGGATGCATATGTGAGGATGGATGACTATGGATTCCTATGGATTGACCTTAAGGAGGTAAGATAATGGCTGCTGTGTTTGATCCCATAACCCTTGAGATTTTATGGCGTAGGCTTATCTCTATAGTAGACGAGGCAGATTCAAGTGTTGCAAGGACAGCATTCTCAAGCCTGCTAAGGGATGCCCATGACTATACGTGTATGTTTACAGATAGATTTGGCAGGGAGCTTGCCCAGGGGACATTTGCCACCCCTGGTCAGTCAGGTGCCATGGCACTGGGCATAAAAAACCTTGTCAACAAGTTCCCTCCTGACTATTACAGCCCCGGAGATGTGTTCATAACAAACGACCCCTGGGCACTGGCAGGGCACCTAAACGATGTGTGCGTCATGAGCCCTATATTTTACAAAGACCAGCTTGTGGCTTTTACTGCCTGTGTCTTCCACCACTCGGATATAGGCGGCCGGGTTGCCTCGGATAACCATGATGTCTTTGAGGAGGGACTCTTTATACCCCTTGTAAAGCTCTATGATAGAGGTGTCCTCAATGAATCAGTTCTTGAAATGATAAGGTGGAATGTGAGGACCCCTGAGGAGGTCATAGGCGATATAAGGTCCCAGATTGCTGCCAATTATGTATGCTCTGAAAAGATATGCCAGATGCTCAAGGAGAGCAACCTGGAAAATCTCGATGACCTGGCAGACCAGATTATTGGTCTCACAGAGAGGAGTATGAGGGAGGAGATACAGAAGATACCCCGGGGTGTATACAGTGCAAAGGGTATAATAGAGCAGACAAAGGGCAACCAGGACATAGTCATAAATGCCAAGGTAGAGGTCAATGAAAGTAATATCATAATTGATTTAGACGGTTCTTCCCCGCAGGTGAACTGGGGAGGGAATGTGGTCTATAATTTCACATACGCCTATGTATTTATGGCGATAAAGAGCATGTTCGCCCCTGACATACCCAATAATGACGGCTGTGCAAGACCTATAAAACTCACTGCACCTGAAGGTACTGTGGTTAACTGCAGATTCCCTGCAGCAGTTGCAGCAAGGATGCAGATAGGCCACTTTATGACAGAGATTATATACCGTGCCCTATCCGGTGTATTGCCCAATAAGGTAATAGCAGGCTCAGGGGGCACACCTGCTGCCATGAATGTATTCTACGGAAGGAGAAAGGATGGGAGCCCCTGGCACTCGGTTATTATAAGGGGGGGAGGTATGGGTGCCGGTGCCAATAACGACGGCAACTATGTCTATATATTCCCTGCCAACGGGGCAAATACCCCTGTAGAGATATTCGAGAGTGACACGCCCCTTATTGTAGAAAAAAGAGAACTCCTCACAGACTCCGGTGGGCCCGGGAGGATGAAGGGCGGTCTCGGCAAGAGGGAGGTCTTTAGAATACCTGATGATGAATATGCACCTATACCCCCTGTAAACCTCGGCATCCAGGCCGGGAGATACGTTTACCCTGCCGAGGGTCTCTTTGACGGCAGGCCAGGGAGGAAGGCACAGTTCCTTGTAAATGAAACCCCTGGAAACCCATACGGTCTAACCCAGTTAAAACCCGGGGATGTGATTGTAATAGATGCACCTGGTGGCGGTGGATACGGGAACCCCTTTGAGCGAGACCCTGAAATGGTACTACACGACGTTATAGAGGGTTATGTGAGCATAGAGAGTGCCAGACAGGATTACGGTGTTGTTATAAACCCTGAGACAAAAGAGATAGACTGGGGGGAGACAAAAAAACTCAGGGAAAAAATATAAATAGGAAAAAGTCAATAGAGGAGGGTGTAAGATATGGAAAGACCTTTTGATGCCACGGTGAAGACAGAGAAGGAATTAAAGGCGCTCCAACTTGAAGGCCTGAAATGGACAGTCAATCATGCCTACAATGGCTCTGCTACCTACAGGAAAAAATTCGATGAGGCAGGGGTAAAACCAAAGGATATCAAGTCACTGGATGACATAAGAAAGCTGCCCTTTACAACCAGTAAAGACCTGCAGGAGGGATACCCCTTCCCTCTTTTGAGTGTCCCTATGGAAAAGGTTATCCGAATCCATGCCTCAAGCGGGACAACGGGTAAGAGGAAGGTCCTTTGCTACACTGCCAAGGATGTGGATGACTGGGCGAATATGTTTGCCCGTTGCTACTCCTATGCAGACTGTACTGTAGAGGACAGGATACAGATAGCAGTGGGATACGGTGTATGGACAGCAGGTTGGGGCTTCCAGAATGGTTGCGAGCGTTTTGGCGCCATGTCAATCCCCATAGGCCCCGGCAATACGGACATGCAGTGTCAGTTCCTTGAGGACTTCGGGACAACAGCTATGTGCTGCACTGCCTCCATGGGTCTTCTCATGTCTGAAGAGATAGAGAAGAGGGGCTTGAGGGGAAAGATAGCATTAAGAAAGATGATATTCGGCTCTGAGAGGTCAAGCGATGCCATGAGAAAGAGGATATCTGAGCTCTCAGGCGTTGCCTATGACCAGCTTTTCGATATACCAGGTATGACCGAGCTATATGGACCAGGGACAGGCCTTGACTGTCGCTATCATACCGGCATCCACTACTGGGCAGACTATTATATACTGGAGATACTAAACCCTGACACCCTTGAGCCTGTCCCAGAGGGAGAGGTAGGGGAGATGGTAGTAACAACCCTGAGGAAAGAGGCAGTGCCCCTAATAAGATACAGGACAAGGGATTTAACAAGGCTTATGTCCGGGGAGTGCCCCTGCGGCAGCATCATGCCGAGGCATGATAGGATACTTGGCCGCTCAGATGACATGTTCATATTCAGGGCTGTCAACATCTATCCAAGCCATATTGACCAGATACTCTCCAGCATCAAGGAGGTGGGGAGCGAATATCAGATAATCCTTTACAGAAAGGAAAAGAGTGGTAAAGACCATATGACCATAAAGGTAGAGAGGGCACAGGGGCTTACACCCTCCCACGACCTGGATAAACACATAAGAAAGACCATAGAGCATGAGGTAAAGAAACAGATACTGGTGAGTTGCGATGTAGAGGTGGAGGACTATGGCTCACTACCGCGCTCTGAGAGAAAGACAAAGAGGGTATTTGATAACAGGGAATAGAGATATGGGTCAATACGATATGAACCCATCTTTGCCCTTGACCATTGACCCTTTAGCATTAAATTGAAAGGAGGCTATTGTGAGAGGTTTTGAATACTATAAACCAAAGACAGTAAAAGAGGCGATAGAACTAATGGTGAGCCTTGAAAATGCAAAATTTATCGCTGGTGGTACAGATATTATGGTGCTCATAAGGCAGAAAAAGATATCGCCCCAGTCTGTTGTATCCCTGAGAAACATACCGGAACTTGCCGAGATAGATACAAAGGATGGCCTAAGGATAGGCAGTTGCGTAACCCACAATGACATAGATAAAAACGAGTATATAAAAAAATACTACTCTGCATTGACGGATGCCACAAGCCAACTCGGTTCAAGACAGATTAGGAATGTTGCAACAATAGGCGGGAACATCTGCAACGCAGCACCCTCAGCAGATACTGCATGCCCCCTCCTTGTCCTTGATGCAAAGGCTGTTATCATAGGTCAAGACAGCTCAAGGGAGGTAGACCTCGATGAATTCTTTCTCGGACCAGGCAAAACTGTGCTCTCCAGGGGAGAGATACTGAAAGAGTTTATCATGCCCCGCTTTAATGAGAATACAGGTTCTTCATATATAAAACATACAAGGAGAGAGGCCATGGACCTCCCTATACTCGGTGTTGCCACAAGGATAACCATATCCATAACCAGTGGCAATGAGGTCCGCTGCAGGGATATGTTCTGCACCATAGACAGCATATCCAATATACTTGAGAGATTAAAGGATGAAGGTCTCAGATGCGAGGATGTGAGGATTGCCATGGGCGTTGTGGCACCCCGTCCCATAAGGGCAAAAAAGGCAGAGGCTGCACTAAAGGGGAAGATAGTAACACCTGAACTCTTTGAAGAGATTGGTGAGATTGCAGCAAGCGAGGCACAGCCAAGGGATAGCGTAAGGGGTGAGGCATGGTATAGGAGAGAGATGATTAAGGTGCTCGTTAAAAGGTCACTTGCAAAATCCATGGACAGGGTAATCAGGCCAGATGAGGCAATTTATCCTGAGAGACTCTGGTAAGGGGGTAAAAGATGAAAAAAGAGATAACTTTCAATCTAAATAATGAAGAGACAACAGTTGAGGTGGACCCAAAGTGGACACTCCTGTATCTTCTCAGGGAGGTTCTTAACCTGACAGGGACAAAAGAGGGCTGCGGTTACGGAGAGTGTGGTGCATGCACAGTCATAATAGACGGTAAGGCGGTAAATTCGTGTATCTTTCCTGTACTTGAGGCAGAAGGCAAGAACATTATTACCATAGAAGGGCTTGCCAAGGACGGACAGATGCATCCGCTTCAAAAGGCATTTATAGAAAAGGGTGCTGTCCAATGCGGATTCTGCACGCCAGGGATGATTATGTCTGCCAAGGCATTACTTGATGAAAAAAAGAATCCCACAGACGAAGACATTAAAGAGGCCATAGAGGGCAATCTCTGCAGATGCACAGGTTATGTAATGATAATAGATGCCATAAAATCAGTAGCAGCAGGGAGGTAGATATGGATAATCTCAAGGTAGTAGGAAAAAAGATACCAAAGATAGATGCACCATTAAAGGCAACAGGTGCAGCGCTATATATACAGGATGTGAAGATCCCAGGTATGTTACACGGCAAGATCCTATACAGTCAATATCCCCATGCCAGGATTATTAAACTTGATACCTCAAAGGCAGAAAAGCTACCGGGGGTAAGGGCAGTTGTTACGGCAAAGGATATGCCACCCAATTTCAGGATAGGTATAATGAAGGATAACCCACCTCTGAAATCAGGTAAGGTGCTCTCCATCAGAGATGAGATAGCTGCTGTGGCAGCCACAACCCCTGAGATAGCAGAAGAGGCCCTGTCTCTAATAGAGGTTGAATATGAGGAACTCCCGGGCATTTTCGACCCCCTTGAGGCCATGAAAGAAGGTGCGATGCTCATTCACGAGGAGGCAAAATCAAATATCCTCAAGATGCCCTGGAGGCTTATATGCGGTGATGTGGAAAAGGCAAAACAGGAATCTGCCTACATAGTAGAGGATACATTCTCCACACAGTGGGTGACACACTGCTGCCTCGGGACAAGTGGCTGTGTTGCCCATTTTGATATGCACAACAACCTCACCATGTATAGTAATACACAGATTCCATCGCTGGCCCAGAATGACTTTGTAGAGGCACTAAATGCCTTTGGATTGAAAAACAGGCGTGTGAGGATTATCCAGGCGGTTATAGGGGGAGGTTTTGGAAGCAAGCTCGATACCTATGCCTATGAATACATAGCCATACTACTTGCCCTGAAGACGAGAAAACCTGTAAAGATAATATTCACAAGGGAGGAGGAATTTTTTGCCACGTCACCCCGTCAATGCACTATAACAAAGATTTCCCATGGCTGTGACAAGGACGGCAGGCTTACATTCAGGGATGTGGAGATGGTCCTCGATAACGGGGCATATACATCATGGGGGGCAACAACACCATCTGTCATGATGCTCCCTATATCATCACTTTATAAGGTACCCAATGTAAGATATATAGCCAAATGCGTCTACACAAATAATACATACTGCCAGGCAATGAGGGGATATGGTAACCCCCAGGCCACCTTTGCCATAGAATCAAGCCTTGACCAGCTCGCTGAAAAGGCAGGGATTGACCCCCTTGAGTTAAGGAGGATAAATGCCAATGAACCTGGTGAGATTACACCCCAGAGGTTCAAGATTACATCATGCGGCATGAAGGAGTGTATAGAAGAGGTCTATAAAAGGCTTAACTGGAAGGAAAAAAGGGGAAAGGACAATGGAAGGGGGGTTGGTATGGCATCCCTTATCCATGTTGGGGGAGGAGCCCGTGTCTATAAATCTGATGGATGTGGCACTATTATCAAGATGGATGACTTTGGCAAGGTGGATGTATTCACAGGGGCAAGTGATATAGGTCAGGGTTCTGATACAGTGATTGCCCAGATAGTTGCAGAGGTAATAGGCATACCCATAGAGGATGTAAATGTGATTAACAATGACACGGATATATGCCCCTGGGATGTGGGTGTCCATGCAAGCAGGACCACCTTTGTGGCCGGCAATGCTGCCCTGGGTGCAGCGAGAAAGATAAGGGAACAGATACTCGAGGCAGCAGGCAAGATCCTTGATGAAGACCCGGCAGACCTCGATATAAAAGACGGTATGGTTTTTTCTACAAAAAACAAGGAAAAGAGCACACCTCTTGGAAAGGCATTGAGGAAGATACACTATACCCTTGGGGGAAAGATGCTCATGGCAGAATACTTCTATGACCCTGCCAATGAAAACTTTGATAAGGAATTCAAGGGTAATCTCTCTGTCTCATATGCCTATGGCGCCCATGGTGTGGAGGTGGAGGTAGACAGAGAGACAGGCAAGGTAAAGATATTGAATTATGTTGCTGCCCATGATGTAGGCAAGGCAATCAATCCCTTGCTCCTTGAGGGTCAGATATACGGCGGGGGGCTCCAGGGTATAGGATATGCCCTTGGCGAGAAGATGGTTTATCAGAACGGTAGGCTTATGAACGGTAATTTCCTCGATTACAAGATACCTACTGCAAAGGATGTACCGCCTATCCAGCCTGTTATCGTGGAGACGGATGAGAAAGATGGGCCTTTTGGTGCAAAGGGTATAGGGGAGCCAGGGCTTGTCCCCACTGCCCCGGCCATTGCCAATGCCATATACGATGCCATCGGGGTCCGCATCAAAGACCTCCCGATTACACCGGAGAAGATACTCGCTGCACTAAAGGCAAAGGATAAATAGAAAATTTAGGGGGATACAGATGGATGATAATCTAAAGATAGTGGGAAAGAGGGTTGTAAGGAGCGACTCTTATGCCAAGGTCACAGGCAGTGCCCTATACACTGCTGATTTGAAACTCCCGGGTATGCTTGTGGCAAAGGTTCTAAGGAGTCCTTATCCCCACGCAAAAATAATAAGTATAGATGTGAGTGGTGCACTGAAAGTGCCGGGGGTAAAGGCTGCTGTGAGCGGTTTTGATGCATACGGGGTAAAATGGGGTGTTTTCCGCTACACCCAGGACCATGCCATGTTGCCCACAGACAAGGTGCGATACATAGGCGAGGATGTGGCTGCAGTGGCAGCAGTGGACGAAGAGACTGCCCTTGAAGGGCTTTCACGGATTAAGGTGGAATACGAGCCCCTTGATGCTGTGTTCGACCCTGTAGAATCCATGAAAGACGGTGCGCCGCAGATACACAACGAGTATAAAAACAATATAAACATCCACGTCCACATAGATGTGGGTGAGGTGGATAAGGCCATGGCAAAGGCATATCTCGTAAGGGAGGATACATTCAAGGCAGCCGGGGAGGCATATGCCATGATGGAGCCCTATGCAGTGGTTGCATCATATGCCAATGGATACCTTGATCTATGGATGCCCAATGCAGGCCCCCATGTCAGGGCAAAGGCCCTCTCCAACCTCCTGAAGATACCATTAAACAGGGTAAGGGTCAGACACATAAACTCCGGGGGTGCATTCGGGGGGCGCTCAGAGGTAGCACCAGGAGACCTTGTGGCATCCCTTCTCACCATAAAGTCAGGAAGGCCTGTAAAACTTGTCCTCTCCAGGGAGGAGAATGCCACAAGCTCAAGGCAGGTCCATGATATTGTTGCCACTGTTAAGACAGGCATGAAAAAAGACGGGACAATAGTGGCTAAGGACTATAAGGTAATCTATGATGGCGGTGCCTATAGCTCCACAGGCCCCATTGCCACCTCCATTCCTTTCTATGTATATGAAGAGTGCTACCGCTTCCCCAATGTGAGGTATAATGGTTACAGGGTATTCACAAATAAGGGCATCAGGGGAATGTATGGTTGCCACGGCAGGGCATTTCTAGCCGGGAATGAGGCACAGATGGATATGATGGCAAAGGAGTTAGGCCTTGACCCTGTTGATGTCCGACTGAAAAACGGCCTCACTGCCGGGGAGATGACAGCAACAAAATCAAAAATAACAAGCTGTGGTCTAAAGGATACCATAATCGAGGCATCAGAGAAGACAAACTTTAAAAAGAGATGGAAGAAGAAGGAAAAAAACAGAGGTATAGGCATGGGCTGCGTTGCCATCATGTGCGGTTTCCCTATGGGTTTTCGCTCAGGCTCTTCATGCTATGTCAAGATTAACGATGACGGCCAGGTCACCCTGGTCACAGGTCTTGTGGATAACGGCCAGGGTAATGAATCCATGGTCATCCAGGTGGCATCAGAGGTCCTGGGTGTACCTATGGAGGATATAAACCTTGTAAATGCAGATACAGAGGTAACAAACCTAGATCCTGGGGCATATTCTCAGGCTGCTGCCTATGTGGGGGCAAATGCCGTGAAGGCAGCGTGTGAAAATGTGAGAAAGAGGCTGATATCCATAGCCAGTGAAAAGCTCGGTGTCCCAGAGTCAGATATTGACCTGAAAGACCGTATTGCCTATTCAATAAAGCAACCGGACAAGAGGATGCCTATATCATGGATTGCAAGGGAGGCATTCTTCAGGGGAGAGCCCATTGTTGCCACAGGTTCATTCTTCCCTGATATAGATTTTGAGAGGGAATGGGTCACAAGGCCATGGGGCCAGATGGCAGGGACATTCTCCTTTGGGACATCTGTGGCAGAGGTGGAGGTGGATTATGAGACAGGGAAGATAATCGTCCCGAGATTCACTGCTGCCCATGACTGCGGAAGGCCCATAAATCCCATGGCAGTTGAAGGTCAGATGGAGGGGTCTATACAGCAGGCAGGCATTGCCACCATCACAGAGGGTAACATGTGGTACAGGGGATTCCTGCTAAACCCTGACCTCCTGGAATATAAGGTGCCCCTTGCCTGTGATATGCCTGAGATAGATACCATCATTGTCAGTTCCCATGACCCTAAAGGACCTTTTGGTGCCAAAGAGGGCGGCCTCACCGTGAGGATGAACGCCTATAGTGCAATAGCCTGTGCCTTTACAAATGCCACAGGCATCCTCTTTGAGGAGTTACCTCTTACACCAGATAAGGTATTGAATCTCTTAGAGAAAAATAAGGGGGTTAAGTGATGATTCTACCTAAATTTGAATATAAAAAGGCACGGACTATCGAGGAGGCACTGGAGATATACAGCCAATACAATGGAGAGGCCTTTTACCTTGCCGGAGGGACCGACCTTGTCCCTCTCCTCAAACACAGGCTCTTTAATCCAAAGGTAGTAATAGATATAAAGGGTATAGAAGAGCTAAAGACTATAACAAAAAAAGGGGGCAACCTCCTGGTTGGACCCAATGCAACACTCTATGAACTTAAGGGGACCCCTGAAATTCAGGAGAAGCTCCCCTGCCTATTTCAATCCCTTGATGCAACGTCCTGTGAGACCCTCCAGATGAGGGGGACTATAGGGGGCAACATCATGCAGAATACCCGTTGTCTCCAGTACAATAAGTCACTGGAATGGCGAACAGCAAGGGGCTTCTGTTACAAGATGGGTGGCAAGACATGCAATGTGGTCCTCAATGCAAAGGCATGTTATTCCAATTATTGCGGTGATAATGCACCGAGCCTTATGACAGTTGATGCAAAGGCAAGGATTGTAGGTCCCACAGGAGAAAAGACCATAAAGGTCGAGAAACTCTTCAGCGGCGATGGAAAAGAACCTTTCACAGTAAAACCAGGGGAAATACTCAAAGGGATTATAATCCCTTTAAAAGAGACAAAAGGCGCATATGAAAAACTTACTGTAAGGGGCTCTATAGACTATCCCCTTGTGGGTGTTGCAGTAACCATAAAAGATGGCTCTGCAAAGGTAGGTGTAACAGGGATCGGCCCATGTCCTCGTGTATACGAACTCAAGGAGGTCAATGAAAAAGAAATAAACAACATAGCAGACAAGGCATATGAGGATGCAAAACCTGTTTTAAATGCTGTGTTGACACCAGCATACAGAAAAAAGATGGTGGGTGTCTTAATCAAAAGGGTATTCAAAAGAATTGAGAAGGGAGGTAGCAGATGAAGACAGTAAAGGTCACCATTAATGTTAATAATGAAAAGATAAAACTCCAGGTGAAACCATACGAGACCCTTCTCGAGACCTTAAGGGAGAGGCTTGCGCTGACAGGCGCTAAAGAGGCGTGCAGCCTCGGTTCATGCGGTTCCTGCACTGTCCTGCTCAATGGAACCCCGGTGAGGTCATGCCTAATCCTCACGCCTGAGGTGGACGGGGCATCCATCACCACCATTGAAGGTCTTAAAGAGGATGGAAAACTCCATCCGCTCCAGGAGGCATTCATGGAAAAGGGTGCTGTCCAGTGTGGTTTCTGCACCTCTGGTATGATTATGACAGCCAAAGGGCTCCTGAACCGTAATAAAAAACCATCCAGGGCTGAGATTATAAAGTCAATATCATCTAATATATGCCGCTGCACAGGGTATAAGAAGATAGTGGAGGCAGTGGAGGAGGCATCAAAGAAGATGGCTTAGAGCCCACTTTTGGAGAAAGCATGTGACTTAAAGCCTGAGGACTTTTTTCAAGGGTCTCTATTGTCTATGTTGACTTTATGATAATCGAGGTTTATAATATCTACAAGGGCTGTCATGAAGGTAAATGTAAGGGTTGAGTCAAATCTAAGGATAAAGAACCTCTTTGAGCCGCCTTTTTATATTGACCTCAGTGAGGATGAGGCAGACCTAAAAGGTCTATTAAAGAACCTGAAAAGACTTTATCCCTACATGAGGTTTATAGAGAGTGAAGAGATGGGCGATGACCTCCGTCATGTCTATCTCAATGGCGTGAGCCATTTTACATTCCCGGAGGGCTTGAATAAAAAGGTCAAGGAAGGAGATACAGTCCTTGTGGAGGCATATATGGACCCCCTTGCAGGGGGATAATAGGTTTTTACATCCCTGACCTTTCAAATAACCTCTTTATCCTGCAACCATATTAAAGGCAAATGTGGTTTTCCCTATCTGTCCTGGCCCTGTTAGAAAAATCATTTTTTCTCTGCTGATCTCAGGGTCGAATATATATTCCCTAACTATGCGACTAAACATATGGATAATTTATATATCACTGTAAATTTGTCAGGACTTTTTTATTGATATATGTAAATTTGTCATAATTTAAAGCAATTTAAAACCCCTTCAAGACATGCAAAATTTATCTCAATTTTTATTCTGCGTTGAAATGAAAAGGGAAATGGGTCGTTACCTTATACTCAATGTGGTTTATAATTGCCTCTGCAAGCTCCTCAGGCGTCGAGGTATCTTCCCAGTTGAAGCCTGAACCATCATCTTCAAGGGGCAGCATAAAAAAATTTATTAACCTTGCCTCACGCCATTCAGGCATTGCAAAGATAAATTCTTTTATGCCCTGCTCTACATCCATATTCTTTTTAGTGATGCCCCAGATAGCAAGCTGGATACAGTAAAGGCTTTTTGAATCAGGCTCCTCCCCTACGCAGATAAGCATCTCTTTAGATTTGTTGTTCAGGGGCAGGTCATTTAATTCCTTTAATGTCTTTTTCATATCACAAACCTTTCTAAAACATTAGTCTCTATATTTACCATGTTGCTGGTTCATTTTCAAAAAACTTTTTAAACCCCTGAAGATATGCTATTTTATTTAGTGATGTATATCCGTTTTATTTCTATAATTATCATAGCCTCCATATTTTTCATGTCTTCACATGTCCTCTCCTCTGACTTATACGAAAAAAAACGGGAGGAGATGGTGAGATATGATATTGAGGCAAGGGGCATAAAGGACAAAAAGGTCTTAAATGCCATGCTGAAGGTAAAGAGGCACCTTTTTGTAGACACTTCCCTCATGGACAAGGCATATAATGACCATCCCCTTCCCATAGGCGAGGGTCAGACCATATCCCAGCCCTATATTGTGGCCCTCATGACAGAGGCTGCATCCCTGAAAGGCAGTGAAAGGGTCCTCGAGATAGGCACGGGCTCAGGTTATCAGGCAGCTATCCTTGCCGAGATTGTAAAAGAGGTCTATACAATTGAGATAAACAGAAAGATCTATGAGATGGCATCGAGGCGTCTTGACGAGATGGGATATAAAAATATAAAGGTAAGACACGGGGATGGATATCAAGGATGGAAGGAATATGCTCCATTCGATGTTATAATGGTGACAGCAGCAGCAAAGCACATCCCCCCTCCCCTCTTAGAGCAGCTAAAAGAAGGGGGCAGGTTAATAATACCCCTTGGGAATACACTCTTTCACCAGAACCTGACTGTTGTCCGTAAGGAAAAAGGCAGGACTATTATCTCAGAGATATGCGGGGTCAGGTTCGTCCCCATGACCGGAGAGGCGCAGAAGAAAAAATAATTTTTTTTAAAAAAACTATTGACAAATTTTCCAACTTTTTATAAAATCATCTTGTTAAATAATTCACAATTAAGTTTGTGAAGCTTATTTGAAAATCAGATATTTTGGACGAAATCAAAAAAAGATGGAAAAATTTCGGACTTTGTGCTATTAAAATGTAAATTATTTCACAAAGCCTTTTTCATTATAGAAATTCACCTCCATAAGCTTCTCATAATAACCCCCCTTCCCCCTGGGGCCACCCAGGGGGTTTTTCTTTACAAATGAACGCTTTTTATTGTATATTTCTTCACAATGGGCATCTCAACTATTAATCACTATACCGGCGGCATCCTAAGTATGCTCTATTCAGCAGGGCCGGTGGCCAAGGCAGTTGTCTTGATACTCCTCATATTCTCTATCCTTTCCTGGACTATAATCCTCTTCAAGTTTAAACAGTATGGCAAGACAGAAAAAGACGGTGACAGGTTTCTTAGGACCATAAGGGAGGTCGGCTCTTTTAAAAAACTCACCACAGTCTATAGAGGCAACCCTGATAATGCATTCTACCGACTCGTCATAGCATCTTATAAAGAGATTACCTCTATGAAGACAGAAAACCCCGGTCTAACAAAGGAGGGTATTGCCCGTATAGAGAATGTTTTAAAGATAACCATATCAGAGGAGACAGAGAGACTGGAGAGGAGACTGTCATTTCTTGCTACAACAGCCAATACAGCACCCTTTATAGGTCTTTTCGGGACAGTCTGGGGTATAATGGACTCTTTTAGAGAGATAGGCCTCAGAGGGACAACAAGCCTTGCTGTGGTTGCCCCGGGCATAAGCGAGGCCCTTATTGCCACTGCCATAGGTCTTGCAACAGCCATACCTGCTGTTCTTGCCTACAACTATTTCCTCGGCAGGCTGAAAGGGATACTTGCCAAGATGGAAAACGCCTCCATATATATCCTGAACACCATAGACAGATGAAGGCATCTAAAGACACCAAGACACCCCTGTCAGAGATTAATATAATCCCCCTTGTAGATGTCATGCTCGTCCTCCTTATAATATTCATGATAACCGCGCCCATGATGCAGCACGGCATGAATATAGACATCCCAAGACTCACCACAAAACCCCTGCCTGCCAAGGATGAACCTCAGATATTGAGTATCACAAAGGAAAGGCAGATTATCCTCAATGAAAAGAAACTGGATTTTAAAGACCTGAAACCTGCTGTGCAATTTCTCTTTGCCAACAAACCTGTAAAAGAGATATACTTAAGGGCAGATAAAGAAGTGCCATACGGTTTTGTTGTGACATGCATGGGCCTCATAAGAGAGGCAGGTGTAGAAAAGATAAATATAGTGACCAAACCCCAGGAGGATTAATGAGGGAAGAGACATGGTATAAGATGCTCATCGTCTCAACCATCCTCCATCTTGTGTTCTTGGCCGCCTTCAGTATACCCATAAAAAAATCGGCAAAGAGGATTGATCTGTCTTCATCTTATTCAGTGAATCTCGTGGGCGACATGGCAGGCGGTATACCTGGTCATGGCAAAGGTATGCCTTCCGGGGCAGAGGAATTAAAGACCCCACCATTACAGCAGAAGACAACCCACGAGAAGGTAACCCGGCCCCCTTCTGCAAAAAAGAGACAGGCACCTGTGAGGCAGGAGACAAAGGCCGTATCTCTTTCAAAACAGAAGGTTCCCCCAAAGAATGACAGACATCAGGCAGAGGGCCTTACCAAGGATGAACTGAGCCGCCTTGATAGAAGGATAAGCGAGATGCAGAGGAGGACAAACTACCTCGATGTGACCCAGATGAGGGCAAAGGCAGGAGATGGTGGTAAGGGTTCAGGGGCACAGGGTTATGGATTACCCATATCCGGTCAGGGCACAGGAAGACCCCTTGACCTTGTCTCACAGAAATACATATTCGATATCTGGGAAAAGATAAAAGAGGCATGGGGGCTCCCTGGTTCATATTCATCGAAAAAGAATCTTGAGAGCATTGTCACCATAAAAATCAGGAAAGATGGCAGGATAATAGATATAAACTTCGAGAAGAGATCCGGTAACAGACTCTATGATGAATCCATCCTCAGGGCAATCAGGTCAATAGACCCCCTGCCACCTGTACCGCCTTCCTTTAACTCTGATACAGTTGAGCTTGGTTTCCGATTCATGCCTGGTGATGTATCTTAGACGCTCTGGGGCTTAACCCCACCTGATAAAAGCAGGATGGGGTTAAGGGCTGAAAAGATCTATAGTCTTTATTCTCCAGTTATAGTCTACCTTTGAGGCCGCTACCTTCTATTTCTGTCTTTTTTTTCTTATCCTGTTTATCAGTTGCTCAAAATATACAGTCAGATAGTTTCTTGTTATATAAAACCCTATAACAATCAAAAGGCTTATTACAAGAAGGATAAAGAATGCCTGATATTTACCATGCCTTAACGCATCACCCTGCAGTGTAAGCATCATTGTCCCGGGCAGCCGGCCGAGTACATTCATAATAAGAAAATCTACAAGTCTTATATGGGTAAGACCAAGGAGGTAACAAAGTGAATCCTTGGGAAAGCCAGGGATTACAAAGAAGATAAAGGTTATATAAAGACCCTTATGGGTGACAAAGTGATTGAACTTGTCAATGTATTCTTTTTTTACAACCTTCTCCACAGCCTTTATGCCGAATAACCTGGTTATATAAAAGGCTATCAAAGAGCCTATGGTAAGGCCTATGGTAGATAAAACCCCACCCATTACCTTGCCGAATAAAAACCCCCCGACAAACCCTGTTACCTCACCGGGTATGGGTGCAAATACCACCTGCAATGCCTGGATAATGACAAACACAAAGGCTGCAAATGGCCCAAAGGATGCTATAAACACCTTTAGACGCTTGGGGTCATAGAAGAACCTGTAATACTGGATTATCTCCCTCCAGGCCCCCTCATGATAGATATAAAATATCAAGGATAAGAGGGCTAAGGCAAAGACATAGAGGAGGACCCTCAGTATAACAGACATCAGTTTTGTTTTTACAATGGAGTTTTCTTTCAAGTCTGTATCGCCACTGTCCTGAGAACCTCGTCCACCGTGGTCAACCCCTCTTGAAGCAGTATCAGACAGTAGTCCTTCAGGGTTCTCATGCCAGAGTTTATTGCCTCCTGTCTTATTACCTGGGTATCTGCGCCCTCTGCAATCAAATGCCTTACAGACTCATTGACCATGAGGACCTCATAGACACCCACCCTGCCCTTATAACCGGATAGGCCGCAGGCATCACAGCCCTTGCCCTTATAAAGCTCGACCCCCTCCTCTAAACCGAGGTATTTCAAGACAACACCCTCTGGTTTATATTTTTCCTTACACTGGGGGCAGATTCTACGGACAAGCCTCTGGGCGATAATGCCAATAATGGATGTGGATGTGAGAAATGGCTCTATACCCATCTCATTGAGCCTCATAAATGTGCTTGGTGCATCATTGGCATGGAGTGTGGTAAAGACAAGATGACCTGTTAATGCCGCCTCCACAGCAATCTTTGCTGTCTCCTTGTCCCTTGTCTCGCCTACAAGTATTATATCCGGGTCCTGTCTCAGAAACGCCCTCAATACACGGGCGAAATCAAGACCAATATCTGCATTTACCTGAACCTGGTTTATCCCTGCCAGGTCATACTCAATGGGGTCTTCCACTGTTGATATATTTACATCTATGCTGTTTTTCTCTGCCAGTGCACTGTATAAGGTCGTGCTCTTCCCTGAACCGGTAGGGCCTGTTACATAGATGATGCCGTATGGTTTGGCTATCATCTCCCTTACAAGGTCAAGGGTGGGTTTATGCGTAATGAGTTTATCAAGCCCCATGGCAGTATTGCTCTTGTCCAGTATCCTCGTGCATATCTTTTCGCCGAACTTTGTAGGTATAGTGGAGACCCTGAAGTCTATGGACTTTGACCCGAGCCTCATGGTAATCCTTCCATCCTGTGGGAGCCTTCTCTCAGTGATGTCGAGCTTTGATATGATCTTTATCCTGCTCACAAGGGGCAGGACCACCTTTCTCGGCAGCACCATCTCCTCCCTTAAGACACCGTCTATCCTGTATCTCACCCTGAGGGATTTCTCCATAGGCTCTATATGTATATCGCTGGCGCCCTTTTTTAATGCCATGGCTATAATGTTATTTGTAAGCCTGATGATAGGCGCCTCCTGTGCCTCATTCTGGAGGTCTGTTATACCGATATCATCTTCCTTGCTCTCCTCTATCTCCACATCCTTTAAGAAATCAGACTGGACATTGTCCATGGATTCAAGGAGGGAATCAAGGTTGACCTCCTGCTTATCCTCACCCTTTTTCATTATCTCAGGGTATTCCTTTTCCATGAATGTCTTAAAATCATCCTCTGAGATAACTACAGGCTCTATGGCCAGACCTTTTATAAATTTCCTCACCTCGTCGATGGCAAGGAGGTCATTGGGATTGACCATGGCAAGGGAGAGGGTGCTGTTGGAATAGGCTATGGGTAATATCCTGTATTTTTTTATCAACTGCTCCGGGATAAAGGACAGGACATCTGCATCGAGCTTGAGTTTGGCAAGGGAAACCATACCCATTCCCTTCTGGGCATTTAGTGACTCTATCCTCTCGGCAACAATCTTATTGAGAGATAGGGATATGGAGCGGTGTTCCATGAGGAGCCTCTCAAAATCCTTCTTATCCAGGACAAAGACAGATGTGGGGACAACTGCCATTACTGTGGCAGACCTCGGGTTGCCTGTAAGAAGGGCCATCTCACCGAAACATGCACCGTTCTCAAGGGTGGCAATGGTCAGGTCTATACCTAAGGATGGCTCCTTTTTTTTGACATCCACCTTACCGTCCTTGATTATAAACATGGAGTCCCCTTGGGCACCCTCCCTGACAATAGCTGTATTTGGCGGATAAACCCTCTCCTTGAGCTGGTTAGCAAGTGCCTGTAGCTCATCATCGCTTAAAGATTTAAAAAGTTCTGTATTTTTTAGACATGCTACCCTGCTTTCACAGGTATTCATCTGCCAAACCTCCTATTTCTGTGCTGATAGCTCCTTATTGCCCTTAAAAAGTCTATCCTCCTGAATGCCGGCCAGAGGGCATCGCAGAAATAAAATTCACTGTATGCACTCTGCCAGAGTAGAAAACCGCTCAACCTCACCTCGCCGCTCGTCCTTATTATCAGATCAGGGTCAGGTATACCGTTTGTATATAGGTGATTCGTTATATCCTCCGGTGTTATGCTTTCGGCAAGCTCATCTATTGAACTTATATTCTTGTCTTTTATCGCCTTTTTAACTGCATTTACAATCTCTTCCCTGCCGCCATAACCAACTGCTATATTCAGAAAGTGTCTGTCAAAATCCATAGTGGACGCCTCTGCCTTTTTTATAACCTCCCTCAACTCCTCTGGGAGGCCATCTATATTCCCAAGTGCCCTTATCCTGAAGCCATTGTTTCTGATAACAGGGTTTTTTATCAAGTCCATGAGCTTATCCTTTATAACCCCCAGAAGCCCGTCTACCTCCCTCTTATCACGCTGGATATTATCTGTAGATAGGACCCATATAGTAACTATCTTTATATTGAACTCTGCGCACCAGTTGAGGACATCGTCGAGTTTCTTTGCCCCTGCCCTGTGGCCACTGGTTACATCATCAAAGCCCATCTCCTTGGCATATCTGCGATTCCCGTCGAGGATCAGGCCAACATGGGTAGGCATAGACCCAGCCTTTATCTCTCTCTCAAGCCTCTTTTCATAGAAAAAATATAGGAGCCTCTTTAAGGGCATAAAAGAGTATAGCCTAAAATTAGAGAAAAATTAATATAAATTTTAAAAACCATCCTGCCAACGGCCATTGAGACCGAGGCGATTAAAATAGATTACAGACAATAGGCGCAAGATTATAGATTTATAAATAAAAAACAATCCCTATTTAAGGGGGGCAAGTCCCAAAATCTTAATTGAGCACAGGCTGCCTTGTCCTTGATGTAAGTGCCTTAATGGCATCCTTCAAGCCGTCTATGGTGAGCTCGAACATGGGGAATATCTTGCTTATTGTATCTACTGTATAGTGTCCCCAGAAATTCCTGTGGGTCGGGTTGAGCCATACAGAGTGAGGGAAGTGCTGTCTAATCCTCATAAGCCACTCTATCCCTGGTTTGTCGTTTGTATAAAAATAATCAATACAACCATTCACATCAAAGAGCTCAGAGTAGGCCATCCTTGCATCGCCTACGAGTATGACCTTGTATCCCTTGTGGAAATTGGAAAAGAGCTTCTCTGTAGGGACCCTTTTATAGTTTGCCATGTCCTCATATACATCCTGATATATGCAGTTATGGAAGAAGTAATACTTAAACTCCTTAAAGTGCTCCATCTGTGTTGCAGCAGAGAATAGCCTCTCACAGAGTTCTGTATATGGGAGCATGGAACCCCCTGTGTCCATAAGGAGTATAATCCTTACGGTGTTCTCCCTTGACCTGTTGAATACGAGCTCTATCTCTCCGCCCTCTTTTGCTGTCTTATCAATGGTCTCATCTATGTCAAGCTCCTCCTGGGCACCTTCACGTTTTAGCTCCCTGAGCCTCTTTAATGCCATCTTGGTCTGACGGACATCGAGGATGATGTCATTCCTGTAGTTCCTGAATCTCCTCTCCCCTGCCACCTTTGCCGCAGACTGCATCCATGATTCACCGCCTACCCTTATACCACCTGGGTGATAACCGTATGCACCGAAAGGCGATGTGCCGCCTGTCCCTATCCATTTACTGCCACCGTCATGGCGCTCCTTCTGTTCTTTGAGCCTCTCCCTGAACTGCCTCATCAACTCTTCCATGTCATGCTGTTTTCTGAATTCTTCCAGTTGTTTCTGGAACTCTGCAAGCTCCTCAGGGGTCAGCTTGGGGAGCCTGTGAAGTGGATTTTCAAGCCACTCCATTACCTTGTCCAGCTCAAGGCTGCTCGTCTCTATACTGCCGAAATACTCCTGGAATGCCAGGTCATACATATCGTAATATGCCTCGCTCTTTACAAGAAATGCCCTGCCTATGTAGTATAGGTGGTTCAGGCTTGACTGGAAATAACCTTTATAGAGGGCCTCCATAAAAGAAAGCCACTCTGTTATGGTTACAGGGACACCCTTTTTTTTCAATACAAAGAAAAAATCTGTAAACATAGAGACTCCGGTCTTTTTTATCTCATCTCGCCCAGGTTAGAACCTCTTTTTAAAACCAAAACCACCCTGGGCATTGGAGAGCCGAACAAACCTGCCTGTATCCTGCTCATTCTTGAGGAGTGTGCCGAGAAACGGTATCTCTGAGGATATCTTATCTGGGCTTATGCCACCCAGCATCAGCGCCTTTATCCAGTCAAGGAGTTCGCTGGTAGATGGTTTTTTCCTGAGACCATCCACCTCCCTTATCCAGTAGAACCTTTTGAGCGCCTCCCTCAACAGCTTATTCTCAATATCAGGATAATGGACCCTTACTATCCTCTCCATCATCTCCTCATCAGGGAACTCAATATAATAGAATATACACCTCCTGAGGAATGCATCAGGGAGCTCCTTCTCCGAGTTGCTGGTTATGACTACGATGGGTCTGTGTCTGGCAGTTACCTCCTCATCGAGCTCCGGGATATGAAACGACATCTCATCAAGCTCATTTAGGAGGTCATTGGGGAACTCTACATCTGCCTTATCTATCTCGTCTATAAGGAGGACTACCTGTTCATCGCTTTTAAAGGCCTGACCTAATTTCCCCAGCTTTATATACTGCCTTATATCTGATATGTCCTTATCCTTGAACCTTGCATCGTTTAGCCTCTGGACAGTATCATAGACATATAGACCGTCTTTTGCCTTTGTGGTAGATTTGATATTCCATATAATAAGTTTTTTGTTCAGTGCCTCGGCAATACTGTGGGCAAGAAGTGTCTTCCCTGTCCCTGGCTCACCCTTGATGACAAGGGGTTTACCAAGGGCTATTGCCACATTTACTATCTCCATAAGGGGTTTTGAGGCTATATAATACTCGCTCCCCCTGTAACCTTTTCCTGTATCCACCATCTTTCCTCCTCGTGATAAGTGAAAAATATCACTTATATTATAAGGTCATATAGAGGTATTGTCAATAAATAAGCGATGCCCTTAAAATGTATCCTTTGGATTAGCGGCTCAGGTAATCCCTGTAGTTCAGTATCTCTATATTCTCTGAATAAGGCAGGGTCTCGCCCCTGTATATGAGGATTTCTTTTGCCTGGAATTATTTCAGGGTCTTTAGCATCATGGGCTTGAATGTAAAGCTATTTCTTATCTCTATGAATGTCTTTTTATTCTTTTTATCTACTATGAGGTCTATCTCGTCTCCATGGCCTGTCCTGAAAAAATAAAATTCTGTCTTGCCAGCCCTGTGGATCTCCTGCTTTATTATCTCTGAGATTATATAATTTTCAAAGATTGCACCTGACACTGGTCCATTTTCGAATAAAAAAGGGAGGCATGTAGCCTCCCTTGAAAATCCTTCTGAGTCTCTTAGAAGTAGTAGTATGCGCCGAGCCTTACAGCGTTGAGTGTCCCTGATGGCTTGTTTCCTGCTGGCCATGCTGCTGCGTAACCATAAGATGCCATAATTCTTGTATACTCTGCACCGAACCTTACTGCAGGGCTTACATCATACATGACGTTGAAAATCCAGTTCTGAAGATATTTTAATGAACCAGCATTTTCTGTTATGTATCGCTGGCTCCAGCTGTTTTTCTGCCAGCCAAACAGCAGGTTGGAGAACATCTTATCTGTGTAGTAGAATGTGAGCTGTGCCCAGCCGCCTGATGTCATAGCATACTTTGGATCAATCGGAGCCTTTGTTTCACCAGATACAATTGCTCCTACAATTGCTCCATCCCCCTTAGGAAGGTTATAATATCTGTTATATGGCGTATTTGGTGCTGCAGGTAGATAAGTCCCAAGGCCCTGGCCCATAAAGACATTGCCTGTAAACCCAAGGGCACCTGCCTTTTTGCCTGACCTCTCAGGGATAATCGGGATATATCCATAGAAGGAGCTACCCCATCTCTGTATTTTTTT
>JAKPCK010000089.1 GCA_029553295.1 Deltaproteobacteria bacterium
TCTACGGCATCCACAGCATTTAAAATGAGATTTATTAATGCCTGTTCCATCTTCTCCCTGTCCAGAAAAATATGGGGGAGATTTTTATCGTATGATTTTTTTATTGTTATTTCTTTTTCTTTTATCCTCTCTTCCACAATATCAAGGCAATTGTCTAATAAATCTGGAAGATGATTTTGTGTAAACTCAAATTTCATAGGTTTGGCAAAGTCAAGCATCTCTGTGACTATCTTGTCCAGTCTTAAGACCTGCTGTGACAGTATCTCCAGTCTCCTTCTATTGGTCCCCTGGATAGAATTATCCTTAAGGATCATCTGGATACTCATCTTTGCAGAAGAGAGTGGATTTCTTATCTCATGGGCAAGGGAAGTGGTTAACTGGCCTATATGGGCAAGGCTCTCTGCCTCACGCATCCTCTTCTCCATCTCCACCCTTTCTGTTATATCTCGGCATATCCCTATGGCTGCAATCTTGCCTTCATAGTTTGTAAGGGTTACAGTGTTTTCAGTAGGCAATAAATCACCCTTTTTTGTAAGGCGATAATACACATACTGCTGTTTTGAAACCCCTTTTGTAATCCTGTCGTTGTATATCTCTTTAACCTCTTCCAGGGACTTAGAGGATACAAACTCTGTGTATTTTTTCCCTATAGCCTCTTTTTTTGTATACCCATGCATTTTACAGAATGCCTTGTTTGCAAAGACAATAATGCCATCCTGATTTACAAAATACCCATCCCTCATTTTTTCTACCAGCATCCTGTATTTTTTCTCGGACTCTGCAAGTTGCCTTGTCCTTTCTGCCACCTTTTTTTCCAATGTCTTTGCATATCCCCGTATCTCAGCCTCATGCAAGGCCTGATAATAATCGCTAAACCTGTGTATTGTATGGGCCATAAGCTCGTTTATTTTTTGGATAGCAGAATAGGCATCCTTTATTTCCAATTCTTTTTCGAAAAAAACTATTAATATTGTTCTGTATAGTTCAAAGGCTTTTTGTATCTCTGTTAAAGAAAAACCAGAGCGAGACCTTAGGTGTGCTATCCACTGGATAGTATCATCTAATTGTCTGTAATCATTTTTTATCAGGGCTTCAAAGTTTGCATCTGTTACACGGGTTATTGTTCTATACAGGTTTTCTATGGGTAAGGCAGAGTATTTAGGGCTCACCTCTTCCTTGAGTCTTTTAACCCATATGTCTATGATATTGTTTCTGTTTTTTTTAAGTAAATCAGCAAGCAACATAATAGAGAATCAGCCGCCTATATTCCTTAAGCTTCTCTGGCATTTTTTTATCTGACCTAATTCGTATTTTCTGTGGGGTTTTTCCTTTACAGCATTTCTTATAAAAGATTTAACATCATCATCGCCTGCGTCAGCCCTTATGAGCCTTTTTACGTCATATTTAATGTCAGAGAAGAGACAGGGCATGATATTTCCATCAGATGTAAGCCTGATTCTATTACATTCAGAGCATATATGGGTTGAAACAGGGCTTATAAACCCTATCTGACCCTTGCCGTCTTTGAGTCTGAACATCTTTGCTGGTCCTTTGTGGGTGTTTATGGAGGGCTCAAGCTCATATACAGACCTAATAATATCCTCTACCTCTCTGGAGCTTACTATCTTTGACGGACCCCATAATTCTGGGTCGCCAAAGGGCATAAATTCTATGAACCTTATATGGATAGCCCATTTTCTGGCAAGGGAAGCAAAATCCAATATCTCGTCATCATTGAATCCTTTTATAATTACCGTATTAATCTTGATAGGGTGCAAACCCTCCTGTATAGACCTTTCAATACCTTTAAACACATCGTTTATGGCATCAACCCCTGTAATGTATTCATACCTATCTCTCCTGAGTGAATCCAGGCTTATATTTACCCTTTTAAGCCCAGACTTTTTGAGTTCAACAATCTTTTCTGCCAGAAACACACCGTTGGTCGTCAATGCTATATCATCTATACCATCAATTTTGCTAATCTCTCCGATGAGGTATGATATGCCTTTTCTTACCAAAGGCTCACCGCCGGTTAGCCTTATCTTTTTAAATCCAAGCTCTGCGCATAGCCTGACAAATCTTATAATCTCTTCATATCTCAATATCTCTTCATGGGGGTTGAATTTCAGATTTTCATTGACACAGTATCGGCATCTTAGATTGCACCTATCTGTGATGGAGATACGTAAATAATTTATAACCCTGTTGAAATTATCTGTAAGCATAACCAAAAAAATAGACTATAGACAAAAGACTATAGACTTTAAAAACAATCTTAATTTTACATCCGTATAGGCCCTAAAAAAGGTTCTGCAGGCCTATTTCTTCCATCTACTATTTATTTTGTCATTTTATAACCTTATAACCCTCTTTTTCTATAGCAGCCTCTATCTGCTCCAGCTTTACCTTTGATTCATCATACACAATATATGCACTGCCAATAGAGATATCAATTTTCTGGACGCCGCCGACACCTGTTATTGCCTTTCCAACACTGGCAACACAGTGCTGACAGGACATGCCGCCAATCTTTATTGTTGCCTCAGCCATATGAATATACCCCCTTTTTTTAATCTATCTCTCTGTGATATTCCTGGAGGGATTTCACCTCTATAGTCTTTTTATTATCCAGATACGCCTTTATACCTTCTGCTGCTGCCTTTGCTGCTGCTGTGGTGGTTATATAGGGTATCTTATATTTTATTGCCGCCTTTCTGATGTATGAATCATCATGGATGCTGCTCTTGCCTGCAGGGGTATTGATTATAAGATGGATATCCTTGTTGTGTATGGCATCTACAATATTAGGCCTACCCTCCTGGATTTTTTTGATAGGTCTTGATTCTATGCCATGTTCAGCAAGATACCTCTGTGTCCCATTGGTGGCATAGATATTGAAGCCTGCCCCTTTAAGGTATTTTGCCACACCGAGGATATCCTCCCTGTCCCTGGAGTTAACAGTTATGAGGACATTTCCCTTTGAAGGCAGTCTCTGACCCGCAGCATCCTGGGATTTAAAAAATGCAAGTCCAAAGGAGTTGGCAATACCAAGTACCTCCCCTGTTGATTTCATCTCAGGTCCCAGTGTGGGGTCTACCTCAGGGAACATATTGAATGGGAATACAGCCTCTTTTACACCTACATGATGGTATGTCTTTTGTTTGAGATTCAAATCCTTTAGTTTTTTACCGAGCATAAGCTGGGTTGCAATGCGGGCCATCTGAACCCCTGTTACCTTTGACACAAGGGGGACGGTCCTGGATGCCCTTGGGTTGGCCTCAAGTATATATACCTTATCATCGGCTATGGCATACTGTATATTCATGAGCCCTATAACCTTGAGTTCAATGGCAATCTTTTTGGTGTATTCATTTATAGTGTCTATATGTTTCTTGGAGATTGACCTCGGAGGTATGGCACATGCGCTGTCTCCTGAGTGGACACCGGCAAGCTCTATATGTTCCATAATAGAAGGGACAAAGGCATCCTCGCCATCAGCTATGGCATCCGCCTCTACCTCAATGGCATTTTGAAGGAATTTGTCAATCAAGATGGGTCTGCCTGGGGTTATGTCAACCGCTGCCTTAACATAGGATATGAGCATACCCTCATCGTATACTATCTCTATACCCCTTCCACCGAGGACATACGATGGCCTTACCATCAAGGGGTATCCTATATATCTGGCCACTGCAAGGGCATCCTCCAGTGTTATGGCTGTCCCGCTCTCAGGCTGTGGTATACCCAATTTTTCTATTACATATTTAAAACGCTTCCTGTCTTCGGCAAGGTCTATGCTCTCTGGGGATGTCCCCAGTATATTGACCCCTGCCTTTGCCAGGTCATTGGCAATATTGAGCGGGGTCTGACCGCCAAACTGGACAATGACACCTATAGGCTTTTCCTTATTATAGATACTCAAGACATCCTCAACCGTTAAAGGCTCAAAATAGAGTTTATCAGATGTATCGTAGTCTGTAGAGACTGTCTCGGGGTTGCAGTTGACCATTATGGATTCATATCCCTCATCACGCAGGGCAAATGCTGCGTGAACGCAGGTGTAGTCAAACTCTATGCCCTGGCCTATCCTGTTAGGGCCACCACCCAGTATCATTACCTTTGGCCTATCACTTACACTGACCTCATCAGGGGCATTATAGGTGGAATAATAGTAGAAAGCATCTGCCCCGCTCACAGGGACCTTACACCAGCTCTGTGTCTTCCCCAGGGCAATCCTTTTGTTTCTTATCTCTTCTTCTTCTACCTCAAGTATCTGGCTGAGGTATCTATCAGAGAAACCATCCTCCTTTGCCTTGATGAGGAGGTTATCTGGGAGTTCCTTGCCCTTGTATTTCAATATCTCCTCTTCAAGCTCTACAAGCTCTTTCATCTGCTCGATGAACCAGTGTTTTATCTTTGTCCTTTCATAGAGTTCTTCTATTGTAGCGCCTTTTCTCAATGCCTCATACATGATGAACTGTCTCTCTGATGTGGGCTCTTTTAACATACCCAACAGGTCATCAAGGGAGAGTTTGTTGAAATTACTTGCAAAGCCAAGCCCGTATCTCTTTATCTCCAGGGAACGGATTGCCTTCTGGAATGCCTCTTTGTAGGTCTTCCCTATGCTCATGACCTCGCCAACAGCCTTCATCTGTGTCCCCAGCCTGTCCTCTGCCTCTCTGAATTTCTCAAATGCCCAGCGGGCAAACTTAATAACCACATAGTCCCCTGAGGGTGTATATCTATCAAGGGTGCCTTCACGGTAATATGGTATGTCTTTGAGTGTATAACCCCCTGCGAGTTTGGCTGAAATGAAGGCTATGGGGAATCCTGTTGCCTTGGAGGCAAGGGCAGATGACCTCGATGTCCTTGGATTTATCTCTATGACAACTACACGACCATCTACAGGATTGTGGGCAAACTGTATGTTTGTCCCTCCTATGACCTGAATTGCCTCCACAATACGATACGAATATTCCTGCAGTTTTTTCTGAAGCTCCTCTGATATGGTGAGCATGGGTGCTGAGCAGAAGGAATCACCGGTATGGACGCCCATGGGGTCTATGTTTTCGATAAAACAGACTGTAATCATGTTATTGTCTGCATCGCGGACCACCTCAAGCTCAAGCTCTTCCCAGCCTATAACTGCCTCTTCTATGAGGATCTGACCAATCATGCTTGCCGATATACCCCTGCTTGCAATTGTCCTTAATTCCTCCTGGTTATAGGTTATGCCCCCTCCTGTACCTCCGAGGGTGTATGCAGGTCTGACAACAACAGGGTAGCCCAGTTCATCGGCAATCTTTAATGCCTCTTCCACAGAATAGGCAGGTGAGCTCTTTGGCATGGGGATATCGAGTTTCTCCATGGTCTTTTTGAATTCTATCCTGTCTTCACCTCTCTCTATAGCATCAGCCTGAACACCGATTATCCTCACGTTGTGCTTCTGGAGGATACCCTTTTTGTATAGTTCTGATGCAAGGTTAAGACCTGTCTGACCACCCAAGTTTGGCAAAAGCCCATCCGGCTTTTCCTTTTCTATTATCTTTTCAAGGACATCCACATTAAGAGGTTCTATGTATGTAACATCTGCCATCCCGGGATCCGTCATGATTGTTGCAGGGTTAGAATTAACAAGGATTATCTTATATCCTGCTGACCTCAGTGCCTTACACGCCTGCGTCCCTGAATAATCAAATTCACATGCCTGGCCTATAATTATAGGGCCTGAACCTATAATCAAAACCTTATCAATGCCTTCTATCTTTTTTATGTTCATGAACTTACCTCATTAAAAAATTTGTTTAGCATACTAACAGAGCCGCCTCATGGTAGTCAAGGTTTTTTGTTTGTCATTGACACTGTGTAGAGGCCTGTCGTATATTCACTAAAAAAGGAAAAAACATGAGATATGCCATTAAGATGTGGAGCAATACAAGGATGATAGTCCTTGTTGCAGTAAGCGCTGCCATATATGCAGCAGCACTTATAGCCTTCAAGACAGCAATACCATTGATACCTGGTGTTACAGAGGTTAGGGTAGCAGGGATATTCCTTATGACATTCGGAATACTCTTTGGTCCTGCCGGGGCCTGGGGGCTGGCTATAGGTAATCTTATAGGGGATATATTCGGCGGGACATTAGGGCCTGCATCAATAGCTGGCTTTTTTGGCAACTTTCTTTTAGGTTATCTCCCGTATACCATGTGGCTAAATTTTTTTCCATTTTCGGAGAAGAGCTATGAGTGGAATGTCAAAAATCCAAAAAGCTGGTCTGCATATATATCCATAACAATTATATCGTCCTGTTCTTGTGCAGTACTTATTGGACTGGCAGTGGATATACTCGGGATTGTGCCATATGAGGTTGTCTCGAGGATTATTGCATTAAACAATATAGTAGGTAATCTCATAGGTGTGGTGTTACTCATTGCAGTCTACGAGTTAACGAAGAACCAACTTGGGCTTTTATGGACAGATATAATGGGGATAAGGCAAGATGGTTTATCTATGAGGGGTATTATGGGCTCGTGGCTTGTGGCAATAGGGTCAATTGCAGGTATGCTTGCAGGGTTTATACCTGGTCTATCTGTAAATCTTGTAAGCTGGTCTTCTGTTATCTTTATTGTAGTTGGGAGTCTGATCTTATAGCCATATATGGGTGTCTCAATCTCTATAAAATCTCTATCCTTTACATATCATAACTCTAAACAACCTGCTATCAAGGATATAAATGGTGAGATAAAGGACGGCGAATTTGTGGTTATAATGGGGCATGGCGGTGCAGGTAAATCTACGCTCTGTTATGCTACAAATGGCATTGTCCCTCGTTTCTACAGGGGTGGTGAATACAGGGGTAACGTATATATTGCAGACAGGAGTGTAAGGGAATTCAGCATCTCAGAGATGGCGAAGACAGTAGGGCTTGTATTTCAGGATTTTGAGGCACAGCTTTTTTCAACAAATGTAGAACTTGAGATAGCATTCGGCCTTGAAAATATAGGTCTTCCAAGGGATGAGATATCGAGGCGGATTGATAGATATATAGATTTTTTGGATCTTAAGGGAAAGAGGCTGTCCGATACATCTATACTCTCTGGCGGTCAGAAGCAGAGGCTTGCAATAGGGGCTGTTATTGCCATGGAGCCATCAGTTGTGGTGATGGATGAGCCTACCTCAGACCTTGACCCATTGGGGAGGGCAGGTGTGCTTTCCCTTGCCGGGCTTTTAAGGGAGAGAAAAAGGACACTTGTTATGGTGGATTATGACCCTGATACACCGGTAGGTGCAGACCAGTTGTGGCTGATGAAGGATGGTGAGATTATTGGACAGGGCAGGCCAGAGAAATACCTATCAGATGAAAAACTTCTTTTATCTTGTGGTGTTATGCCACCTCAGACCGTATCTCTGTTCAACAGGATGGGTTGGGAGGGGTCACCGTTGACAGTAGAGGCAGCAAAAGACCTGATAGAGAAGGGCAATCTCGTAAAAAGACGAAATCAAAGAAAACAAAAAGATAGCTATTTTAATAGCAACAATTTTTTTATCGAGGCCAGGGGGGTATATTTTCGCTACCCCAATTCAGGTAATGATGTGTTGAGGGATATAAACTTTGGCATCAAAAAGGGAGAGTTTATAGCCATTTTGGGGCAAAACGGCTCTGGCAAGACCACCATAGCAAAACATTTGAACAGGCTCCTTGCACCTACCTCAGGCGATATACTTATAGACGGTAAACCAACAACGAGATATAGACATAATGAGCTGGCAAGGCTTGTTGGGTATGTGTTTCAAAATCCCGACTACCAGATATTCGCCTCTACAGTACAGGAAGAGGTTGGGTTCGGGCTAAAGACCCTCGGTGAAGACCATAAAACTATAAAAAGGAATGTGGCAGAGGCCCTTGCTGTTACAGGGCTTGAGGGTTATGAGCACAGGTCTCCGTTTGTTTTAACAAAGGGTGAGAGGCAGAGGGTTGCTGTTGCCTCTGTGCTTTCTGTAAAACCAGAGGTAATAATACTCGATGAGCCCACTACAGGACTTGACTACCAGCATCAAAGGGATAGCCTCGAGATGTTAAAGGATCTGAATAGAAAAGGCCACACTGTTATAATTATTACACACTCCATGTGGATAGCTGAGGAATATGCCCACAGGTGCATTGTTATGAAGGATGGTAAGGTATTAGATGACGGCGAGACAAGAAGCGTATTTGCCCATGAACAGAGGCTTAGCCAGGCATCTCTTATCCCTTCACCCATTGTCCGGTTGAGCAACTGGCTTGGGGCAGATGCCATGACAGTGGAAGGACTTGCAGAGGAGTTGAAATCATATGAATCTCTCACTGTATCAGGATAAAGACACATGGCTACATAATATTGACCCGAGGACAAAGCTTGTCGGGGTCGCCATTATCTTTATCATCTGTTTATGTTTTAATAACCCCATTTATATGGCTGTTGTTGCACTTTGCGTTTTTTTTATAGCATTGTCTGCAAGGGCACAAAAGGCACTATGGACATTAAGATATATTCTTTTACTCCTTGTTATCTTCAGTGTTTTGCTTTGGCCTTTTTTTACTGTGGGAAAGACGCCTTTATGGTCCTGGAGGTTTCTGAGATTAACAAAAGAATCGCTTTTTTACGGTATAGCCATGGGTATCAGGCTGTCTACTTTTGTTATTGCAGGGCTTATCCTCCTCTCCACTACAAAAAATGAAGATATAACAAACGGGCTTATCAAGATGAAGATACCTTATCCACTGGCATTTGCATTTTCCACTGCATTACGCCTCGTGCCCACTTTTGTAGGGGCAGGGGCTACGATTGTCCAGGCACAGGTATCCCGTGGCCTTGACCTTGAATCAAGGAATATAATCAGTCGTTTTGGAAAATTTATACCCCTTGCTGTCCCCATGTTTATCTCTGCCATCAGGTATACAAACCTACTCTCCATGGCACTGGAGTCAAGGGGCTTTAGCCCTGGTTCCCCGAGGACGCTTTATTATGAGCCTGTAATGAAAAGAAGGGATTGGCTTATCCTCTCTTTTATGATAATTGTACTCATTGCCTGTCTTTATATGAGGATTTTTCTCAATCTCGGTGTGGTTATGTCAGGGAGGCTATAAATCGTCGTAAATCATAAATGGATTTTATATTGTAATAGGGAGGGACAATGAATATTTTAAATCTGGAATCTTTTCTCCAGAGAGCCATTGAATGGCTCTTGACCAATGGACTCCATATACTTATAGTCATTATTCTCGCATGGCTATCCCTTAAGCTTACAAAGAAGGTATCGGAGCGTTTTCTTAATTTCATCATAAGGCAGAAGGATGATGTAGAGTTTCAGAAGAGGACTCACACCCTGGGGACTATAATCAGATATGTCCTTATATTTGCCATAATAGCCATTGCATCCATGACTGTTTTAAAAGAGCTGGGTATTAATATAGGGCCCATCCTTGCTGCAGCAGGTATAGTGGGACTGGCAGTGGGTTTTGGTGCCCAGAGCCTTGTTAAGGATGTAATAAGTGGTTTTTTTATAATCCTGGAGGACCAGATAAGGGTAGGGGATGTTGTTGAGATTGCAGGAAAGAGCGGTCTTGTGGAAAAGATCAACCTCAAGACAACAGTCCTGAGAGATATGGCAGGAAACGTCCACTGTGTCCCTAACGGCCTTATTCAGGTTGTCACTAACATGACAAAGGAGTACTCAAGGTATGTCTTTGACATAGGGATTGCCTATAAAGAGGATGTAGACAGGGTTATAGAGGTGATAAAGGAGATAGACGAGGATATGAGAAATGACCCTGATTTCAAAAACGATATTATAGAGCCCATCGAGATACTCGGGCTTGACCAGTTTGCAAGCTCATCGGTAATCATCAAGGCAAGGACAACGACTTTGCCCATAAAACAATGGAGGGTTGGCAGGGAATTTAATAAAAGGCTAAAAAAGAGGTTCGATGAGCTTGGAATAGAGATACCATTCCCCCATGTAACTCTTTTTATGGGCACAGACAAAAAAGGCAATCAACCCCCTATAAAGATAATCAAAGAAGAGGGGTAACCCGAGGCCTTGAAAAATGTCTCATGGGGCACATCAATCCTGCTTTAGCGGGATAGAGAATTGCAGAATATAGAAATTCATCAGCCCGAGGCCTCTTTAGAGGGCCTCGGGCACAGAACCTATTTTTTAACACCCATAGGGCTTTTCTTTTTTGAATTTTATAGATATTTTTTAATCAGGACCTCTGCAATCTGGACGGCATTCAGGGCTGCACCCTTTCTTATATTGTCTGACACTATCCACATGTTCAATCCGTATTTTACAGACTCATCCCTTCTTATCCTGCCCACAAAGGTATCGTCCTTACCGGCAGCATATATGGCAAGGGGATAGATATTCTTTGATGGGTCATCAGTGACCTTAACCCCCGGGGCCTTGCTTAAAAGCTCCCTTGCCTTTTCAGG
>JAKPCK010000115.1 GCA_029553295.1 Deltaproteobacteria bacterium
CAAAAGGCACAGGGCTCGGCCTTGCCAATGCAAAAAAGGTAATAGAGGCCCATGAAGGAACTATTGATGCCTCTCCGGAGAAAAACGGAGGAATGTGTTTTATTGTTACATTACCTGTTACATGGAAGACCAAGAAAAACAAGTCTAAAGGTGTGTAGATATGATAAAACCTAAAATACTTATTGTTGACGATGAACCTACCTCTCTTGAACTCTTAGAAGGCTACCTCTCTGATAAGGGTTATTTTATTGAATGCGCAAAAAATGGAAAGGAGTGTATTGAAAAAATCAACTCCTTTTTTCCAGATATAGTAGTACTCGATGTAAGATTACCGGACATAGATGGACTCACAATCCTTGAGGCCTTGAAAAAACAAGAAAATTCTCCGTATATAATAATAGTAACGGCATTCCATGATATGTCTACAACAATTAAGGCTATAAGGCTCGGTGCATTTGAGTATATACCAAAACCTATTGATGTGGATGAGCTTGAAAAGGCCGTTGAGAAGGCAAAAGAGCTTATAAAACTCAAACATAAAACAGCACATATCTCAACGATAACTGAGAGGGAGTTTCAAAAAAACGAGATAATTGGCAAAACAAAGGAGATGAACGAGATATTTAAGACTATTGGTATTCTCTCAACGAACAGGGTGAATGTCCTTATCGAGGGGGAGACAGGGACAGGAAAGGAGCTGGCGGCAAAGGCAATACATTTTTACAGTTCTTATAAGGATAAGCCTTTTGTTGCAATAAACTGTTCAGCTATTGTGGAGAATCTCCTTGAAAGCGAACTATTTGGACATGAAAAGGGTGCCTTTACCGGTGCTATATCCCTAAAAAGAGGTCTATTTGAGATAGCAGAAGACGGGACCGTATTTCTCGACGAGATAGGAGAATTACCCATTGAATTACAGGCAAAACTCCTGAGGGTATTACAGGAAAGGGAATTTCAGCATGTGGGGGGCTCAAAGACTATAAAACTGAATGCAAGAATCATTGCGGCAACAAATAGAGACCTTCTAAGTTTAGTAAGGCAGGGGAAATTTCGTGAGGATTTATATTACAGATTAAGCGTGGCCACTATAAAGATGCCTCCTCTCAGGGAGAGAAAAGATGATATCCCCCTTATCGTAAAATACCTTATCAAGAAGATAAATACAGAGTTAGGGAATAAGATCAAAAATGTAGAAGAAAAGGCAATGGACAGATTGGTCATGTATCAGTGGCCTGGTAATATCAGGGAACTCGAGAATGTACTGACAAAGGCGGCTATACAGACTAAAGGAGATACAATACTGGATAATGTAATAGAACCTCTTTTGTATAACTACAATGGTTTAATCTCAATAAAATCAGTAAAAACAGAAAAAAGAGAAATAAACGACAAAGAGCCGGAAAGAGACAGGATTTTAAGGGTTTTGAACGAGGTAAAATGGCATTATGGACAGGCATGTGAGGTCCTCGGCATTTCAAGACCTACTTTAAATAAAAAAATGAAATACTATGGCATACAATCTAAACCCCGTCAGTGATGAGACAGATAAACTACTATGGCCCATGGAGCAGGATGTTGATTGCATTCATTCTTCTGTATAGGTTTTTTATAACCACTGATGAAATTTACGGCCTAAAGAAATCAATATGTTATGTAAGGGGGGCTTAGGTATACGTCCCAAATTTATACCTTTTTCAAAGGCCCTTCCTTTTTTAATTTTTTAAAGTCTTTTAAAAATTTAAATCTTTTAAAAGTCTTTTCAATCTTCAATTTTAATTCTATTTTTATCTAACAAATTAATATAACTACATATTTTTGATTTAAGGGTTTTGGCACAGTTTTTGATTAATCTTAATATAGTTGTTTTAAAAATTTTTAGGAGGTTGAAAATGGATAATAAAGGAAAAAAAGAGGTCTTCAATATAGCTTCTGAGCTCCTTGAGAAAAATGCAGAATATAATAAGGATAAAGTGGCAATATATTGTGGAAACAAAAAGGTTACATACGGCGAACTACTGGAAAATGTCAATAAGTTTGCCAATATCCTGTCTGAATTGAATATATCGCCAAAGGAAAGGGTGATGATACACCTTTCTGATTCGCCTATGTTTTTCTATGCCTTTTTAGGGAGCATTAAATACGGGGCATGGCCAGTGCCTGTAAACACCATGCTTAATGAAGAGGATTATGAATATCTCCTATCAGATAGCGAGGCAAGGGTGCTTGTAACAGATAGGAACAGTAAGGCTGCAAGGGCAAAGGTCCAACACCTTTGCTATAAATTGTATGCAGATGATTTTCTACCTTTCTACCTCCAAAAGGCATCAGGCGAGGCTAAAACATATCCCTCCAAAAAGGAAGATATAGCGTTCTGGCTTTACAGTTCAGGTAGCACAGGAAAACCAAAGGGTGTTCCACATAGACATATTGATATGGCACATTCAGCAGATAACTATGCTGTGTCAATCTTAGGTTTAACCCAGGATGATATATGTTTTTCAGTAAGCAAACTTTTTTTTGCCTACGGTCTTGGCAATAGCCTTGCTTTTCCATTAAGGCATGGTGCATCTGTTGTGCTTTTATCTCAGCCACCAAGTCCTGAAAATGTCATCGATACAGTCAAGACCTTCAAACCTACTGTATTTTTTGGTGTCCCTACCCAGTATAATTCTGTTCTCAAGAGGATCGGGGATTCTAAGGATAATCCCTTTGACTCTGTAAGGGTTTGTGTGTCAGCAGGTGAGGCATTACCACCAGAGATATTCAAAAAATGGAAAGAAAAGACAGGGCTTGAGATATTAGACGGTATAGGTTCTACAGAGGCACTCCATATCTTTATATCCAACAGAATAGGTGATATTAAACCCGGGACATCAGGCAGGGTTGTCCCTGGTTATGAGGCAAGGGTAATAGATGAAGAGGGCAATGAGATGCCCGAAGGGGAAGCAGGACATCTTGTAATACGTGGTGAGAGCGTAACAAGGGGATACTGGAATAGGCCTAAAGATAATGAGGAGAAATTCCTTGAAGGCGGATGGTTTAAGACAGGGGATATGTATTCTATAGTAGATGGATATTTTATATACCAGGGTAGAGGGGATGATATGTTGAAGGTGGGCGGTATATGGGTCTCCCCGGTAGAGATAGAGAATGTCCTTGTCCAGCACCCTGCAGTAAATGAGGCAGCAGTGGTTGGACATGAAGTCGAGGGATTGGTAAAGGCCTTTGGTTATATATCCCTTAATGAAGACTTTAAAGACCGTTCTGAAAACGACTCCCTGACAGATGAGATACTTCAGTTTGTAAGTGAAAGATTACCAAAGTATAAATGGCTAAGGGATGTCTATATGGTGGAAGAACTACCAAAAACAGCAACAGGGAAGATTCAGCGTTTTAAGCTGAGAAAACGATAAAAATAAAAGAAGGGGGTGAAAAAAAATGATGAAAACACAGTTTATAACAGACAAGGGTGGTAACGATAACGAGATGATGGATGAACTATTGAGTATGACCATTGAGAGGCTTCCACAGTATAAATGGCTTATTAATAACAAAGAAAGACATGATAAAAAAGGCGATTTCAAAATAAGAGATTAAATAGGTCTAATATGTCATGGCAGAGATTTTTTAGTTATGGGATTATAGTGTCTTTAGCTGTACCTGTTTTTCCCAATGTCTACAGCAGACTTCTAACAGGAAAAAAGCCGTCAGAATTGAAAAAAACAGTCCTATTATATCCTATAGCTGGGGCTTTGATATTTATACTTATGGCATATGCAGGCATGTGGGGGCGCATTGCTATCCCAGGGCTTAAAGGTGCACAATCGGATAGTATTTTACCTATGCTTCTTGCAAAATATGCTCCTGCTTGGATAGCCGGTATCCTTGGAGCAGCAATATTCTCAGCCCTTATGTCCACTCTTGATAGTCAACTAATTGCAATCGGTCAGATATTCTTAAAAGATATAATTTTACCTATCAGAAAAAGTGGTACATTAAAACAAAATGATGCGATTATTGGAAGGATACTTGTTATCCTGTTTGCAGTAATTGCATTTATCGGAGCTCTCATGCAACCAAAGGGTATAATTAATATAGTTGAGTGGAGTTTTGGTGGTTTTGCATGTATGTTTTTTCCTGTTATTGCTGCCCTTTACTGGAAGCGTTGTGGAAAGACTGCTGTATTCGGCTCTATAATCGTGTCCCAGTTCTTATCTATTATCCTGCCCCTTGGTATTGTTCCGAAATCTATGCTTTTTGGAATGCTCCCTGCCTTTTGGGCAATGGTGGGTGGCTTTATCAGCCTTATTGTCCTTACCTATATAACCCCTGCACAGGACAGGGAATCTACAAAAACCTTTTTCTCTGCCTTTGCAACAAAATCTGCATATAGCCCCGTTTGATAACTCCTCCTAAGTTATCGCAAACATATTACCCTCCAACATACCCCGAATCCATATTCGGGGTATGCCCCCTGTTGTCTATTCTAAATGGCGATTTTTCGCCTGGCTGATCTGTGTGGCCCTTTTTGTGTCTTTATGTGCGTCTTCTATCTTGCCCATCTTCTTTAGAGACTGAGAACGCAAAAGATAGGCCTCTTCCATCTCCGGTGCCAGTTCTATTGTCTTTGTAAAATCTTCCACGGCTTTTTCAAAATACCCGAGATTATATAATGCCCTTCCCCGTTTCAAATATACCTCCGGGTATTCCTGATGTAATTTTATAAACACATTATAGTCATCTATTGCCTCTTGAAATTTTCCAATCTCAGCATATGCATCACCTCTTATGACCCTTACCCATATTAATGCAGGCCTAAGCTCAAGAAGCTTAGTGTAGTCTTTTATTGCATCATCATATCTCTTTGATTGCATAAAGACCGCAGCACGCTTACCATATAATGCAGGGTCATTGGGGTTTAATCTTATTGAACTATTATAATCCGCTATCTCTTTTTTGAAATCACCGATCCTGGCATAGGCATCAGCCCTCATTAAATACAAATCATGCCTTTCTGGCTCGAGTTTTATTGCCTTGGAATAATAATCTATAGCCTCCTGGGTCTTTCCTATCTCTAGAAAAGACCTCCCCAGTTTCACTAATAAATCAGTAAATTCAGGGTCAAGCCTTACTGCCTTTAAAAAATTCTCTATCGCCTGATTGAAGTCTCCCTTCTCAAAAAAAACATTTCCTTTCTGGTAATATGCCCTTGCAAAATCTGGGTTTCTAAATGGCTTCATAGAGAGTGGAGATATTATATGAATTAAAACTGGATATGTCTATGATGAATTTTACACCTATGCTGGATTTTGCATAGTCTTAAATAAAATACCCCGCCACAAGTAGCGGGGTATTATTGCACCCAAAATCATAAAAGCCTTTCGCCCAAGGGGCAGGAAATCTGCCTAACCCCTTAATTTAAACCTCTGTATCTTTCCTGTGGAGCTCTTGGGTAACTCCTTTACAAACTCAACCCATCTTGGATATTTATATTTTGCCATACGGTCTAAGGCCCACTGTTTAAGCTCATTCTCAAGCTCTTCTGATGGCACAAACCCTTCTTTCAAGACCACAAATGCCTTTGGTTTTATAAGTTCCTTTTCATCTTTATGACCAACTACTGCCACCTCTAATACAGCAGGGTGTTCCATCATGCAGTTCTCTACCTCTACAGGTGAAACCCATATACCTCCTACTTTCAGCATATCATCTCCACGACCTGCACACCAGTAGTACCCATCACTGTCAACATAGTATTTGTCACCTGTATTTATCCATTCACCCTGCATGGTGAGTTTTGTCTTCTCCCTCTTTCTCCAGTACTGCTGAGCAGCACTGCCGCCTTTGACATGAAGGGTCCCTATCTCTCCCTGTTGTACCTCTCTCCCCTCATCATCCACAAGCTTAATCTCGTACCCAGGCACAGGTTTCCCTGTTGAGCCGGGTCTTATATGCCCTGGACGGTTTGAGAGGAATATGTGGAGCATCTCTGTTGACCCTATCCCGTCAAGGATGTCTATACCATAACGCTTTTTGAATCTGTAATATATATCTGTTGGTAGTGCCTCCCCTGCTGAAACACATATCCTTACCGATGAGAATGCGTGGTTTTTATTGGGGTCAGGTGTTGTCCCCTTTTCAGTATCTAATTTTTCAGCATATTCGAGTATCTGACCGTAAAGGGTGGGGACACCAAAAAATATGGTGGGACGGAAACGCTCAAGGTAATATAAGACATTATCGGGTCTTGGCGGTTTGGGGTTTAGGACCACTGATGCCCCTACAGAAAAAGGTAGATACCCGGCATTGCCAAGTCCATAGGCAAAAAACAAACGGGCTGCTGAAAACAGTATATCATCCTCTTTTAAGCCGAGCACACCCTGCCCGTAGGAATCAGAGACCACCACCATGTCATTCTGGGAATGAATTGCCCCCTTTGGTGAGCCTGTGGAACCAGAGCTGTAAAGCCAGAATGCCACATCATCCCTTGTTGTGTATTCTATCTTTATGGCCTCCGGGGCATGTCTGTATTTCTGTTTGAATGGTATGTGGGCCCCTTGTTTCTCAGAAATAACAATCATATCCCTTAAGTATCTCAGGTCACCCTTTATATTTGTAACAACAGGTAATAGCTCCTCTGATATGACAAGACATATTGCCCTGCTGTCATTGAGGTAATACTCGTAGTCGTCCGGTGTGAGCATGGTGTTCAAGGGTATCGGGACAGCCCCTATCTTTATTGCACCATAGAAAATAGCATAGAACTGGGGGACATCAAGCATTATAATGATTATCCTGTCATCGACCCTTACACCAAGCTCCCTCAATGCATTGGCTGTCTTGTTAACCATCTTCTGTATATCATTGTATGTATAATTGCGGTGTTCTGTATATACAGCAACCTTATGTCCCCTGCCCTGCCTTATATTTCTGTCTATGAAGTAATCTGCTACATTAAAAAATTCTCCTGACTCTCCGTGTATCATACTTTCCTCCTATTAAATTGACTTTTCAGTGCATGTTTTACTATGATTATCAAAGATAGATGTTATGCGGAAGATGTTTCCTTTCCCAAAAAATTTTAGAAAAATACTATAAAATGTAAAAAATATCAAATATTTTCTATATGCATAAAATACAGGAAAAACTCCTGCAAAACCTCTATGGTTTGCCCATTTATGGTCTGAAAAACCTTACCAGGTACCCAGTCTTCCATAATACAATAATGGCGATTACAATAAGGATGACAAGGATGTAGACACCCCAGGGTCTTTTTTTATCCGCATAGGGGTCAGCAAGGGATTTCTCTGATCCCTCCGGTATCTTCGCTAATCCTGTCAGGGATGTCCCGAACTTTATATTAATCTTTGCCCTGGTATTTACTGCCCATCCATTTGCATCAAGGATGGGGCCGAGGTTACGTCTTCTCAATTTTAACCATGCAATAAACATGGATGGACCTGAGATTATGAGTACGATACCAATAAAAAGAAGAGGCCATTGCCACCATGCAAGCTTAAATAATCCTGTTACCAAAGAGGTGATTGCTGAGCCGATAAAACCTATTGCAAGGCCTATGGCGGCAAATATACCTGCAAATCTACCGGCATCAAAGGCCTTCTCTGCTACCGGAGGCTTTCCTGCTGCGGTCTGGGCACCGGCCTGCATTGCTTGTGCAGCCATCCTCTCTGATGATGCCTTTGAGCGGGCAGCAGCGATCTTCATAAGTGCTTCGCTTATCATCTTGCTTGCCTGTTTATAAGGTGACCAGAATGCCTGCCTTATGCTTATGGGATGCTCAAGGATCCTCACCACTGTTGCATCCCAATCCTGCCCCTTTCTATCATAAAAAACACCGTTCCTACCTACCATAAGCTGGTCTGAATCCCCTGCAGTAAAGGCAGCAGCTATAGTCATCCTATCTGTCCCACCCCTGCGAATGCAGCTACAATAGACAAGATAAACACTGCTCAGGTTGGCGAGCGTGACATGGCTGCCTATATCATCGACCTTTATACACAGGTCACAACTCCTACCATCAAGATATAGTGTACCTGCCTGAAAAATAGCCTTGTTTTTGAGACTGTAAAAATCACGGAAAGCAACAAAATTATTGATAAAAGTATGGAGATACCTGCAGTAACGGACAAGCTTGTCAACAGAGGTAATGGCGTTTGCCTGGGGTTCAAAGGACCTGTCTTTCTCGATTAATGCAATTATTGACTCCCTATAGTCTCCATCTACTATCTCTTTAATCCTGTCTATGCCCAGTTTCTCCACCTGTGTCTGGGGTTTTTTATTACACCATGTCTCATAAGGGGCAAAGAGTTGATTCAATTTATTCCATTCATCAATATCCATACTATCTTTATCACCGAGCAAGGGTTTAACAACCTGCTCTTTGAAATTTTTCATTGATTCTACCCATGCTGGGTTTACACCCTCTGTAAGTGGCATTGGCCTTTCAGGCTCTATAATGGCAATAGGGAAAGAGGCATAAGACTCGGCAGCAGAAGATAAATTCTGTGGTGCAATCCTCTGATAATCCTCAGCAGATGGATTGAGTAGCTCTGCTGAGCGTCGGTCAAAACGGGCAAGGTTACATCGGATAAAATAGTCATTCACCTTGTCTCTTACTGCTACAAGACAATCATATGCATCCTTGGTAGACTCGCCAAGTATGAGTATTGATGGGTCATCTTCTATCTCCTTCTGCCATTTTAGGTATGTCTGTGCCTCATTGAAAAAGCCCTCTACCTTTTCAAGGGATATACCGGGGTTTCCGCTTCGGTCTTTTTCAGAACCAAAGCAATCCATAATATCTATAATGACAGTCCTTACATCGCTATCCGCTGATTCAGCGGGTATTATGCCATCGCCGTTAAACTTGGTCTGGGAAAAAATCCTATCTTCATTATCTGTATCTTCAACAGTTATTATCTCTTTATTCTCCTTATCGAGACTTTTTAATATCTCTCTGGCTGAGCTTAATAGGTTTTTGCCCTCCTCTGAAGTGTCATTAATAGCTGTAAGAGGAATACCCTCTTTCCCTTTAACGAGAAAATCAGGGTCTTTAAGCATTGACCCTGCCCATGTTACAGCCTCTATAACCTCAGGTGCCCTTATATGGCCATCACGGTCAGTATCAAGATATTCAAGGGTCTTACCATCAAACTCAAGGTCCTTTACAGGACAACTTAAAGCTGCCCAAAGCTTCTGGTCCAGGTCTTTTAAAGACAGCATATCAGCACCTGTGTCTATGGCAACCTGGTCAAAACCGCCTGCCCTAAAAAAACGCCATCTATAATCTGCCATGAATCCCCCCTTCTTTTAGATAATAATCTTTTATCTCCGTTACCTCCTTTAAGGCCCCACCATAGGGATAACCTGTCCTAAATAAAAGCTAATTTTGGTGAATAAAGAAGAGACAAGGAGAAAACCCACAACTATTAACAATATCCCCAATATCTTTTGCGAATACCTCATAACAGAGCCAAATCTTTTCATGAGGTTTAAAAGCCTGTCAAATATCATAGAAGAGAATAAAAATGGGACTGCCATACCAAGGGAGTAAAGGCTCAAAAGGTATGCCCCATCCAGGACATTCTCTGATGCCGTGGCCATTATCAATATGGAAGATAACACAGGGCCTACACAGGGTGTCCATCCCAGAGAAAAGGTTATGCCCACAATAAAAGAACCGAACAGGCCTACAGGTTTTTCCTTTATGTGTATGACCTTGTGCTGATTTAAAAAAGGAAGTCTTATGATGTTGAGATAATAAAGTCCCATTATAATGAGAAATACCCCCCCTACCCTAATTATATAATCCTGATACCTTGACAGAAGACTACCGAGCAGGGAGGAGGAAAAACCCAAGGATACAAAGATTAATGAGAAACCAAGGATAAATGCCAGAGAGTGGATAAGGACGATTTTTCTGTATTTCTCTGACCCTGATTCTATATAATTATCAAATGTGATACCGCTTATAAATATGAGATATGACGGGACAAGGGGAAGGACACAGGGACTGAAGAAAGATAATACCCCTGCGCCAAAGGCAACAATCCCGCTTATATCGAGAAGAGATGTCTGGCCTGAAAAAATCATCTTAAGGCTATAATATTTATTTATAAAGGGGTTGTCAAATGAAATATGCCTCCATTGATATAGGGACTAACACCGTACTCCTGCTCATAGCAGAATCTAAAAAAAGTTCAGGCATTAACGATATACTGGACATATCCACCATAACGAGGCTTGGACAGGGTTTGAAAAAGACAGGGCATCTATCTCAAGAGGCCATGGACAGGACACTATCTGCCTTAAAAGCCTATATAGATATCATCCATGAGCAAGGGGTGGGGCAGGTCTTCTGTGTTGGGACGAGCGCATTAAGGGAGGCAGAAAATAGTACCGAATTCCTGAAAAAAATCCATGACAGTCTTGGGTTGGATGTAAGGGTCATAAGTGAAAGAGATGAGGCATACTATACATATCTCTCTGTAATAAGAGATAATAGTATCCATGTAGACAGGTGCATCATAACAGATATAGGAGGAGGGAGCACTGAGGTCATAAAAGGGGATAAAGAGAGATTTATTGACTTTGTATCACTCCCTGTTGGCTCTGTAAAACTTACAGATATGTTTATAAAAAACGACCCACCCCTGGAAAAAGAGATGGAAAAAACCATTGAATACATAAAGGCAATCCTGAAAATCCCTTTTGACGGGCATGGGTGTAGTTTCATAGGCACAGGGGGGACAATAACCAATATAGCAGCTATCATGGCAGGCATGGAGAAATACAAGAAAGAGAGGATTCACGGGGCCAGGATAACCATAAAAGACATGGAGGGATTAATCAAGAGGTTTGTCGGCCTGAAGATCTCACAGAGGAGTAATATAGCAGGCCTTGAAAAGGGTAGAGAGGACACAATTCTCCAGGGGATGGTGCTTCTCTATGAGATTATGTCTTATTTTGACTTCAAAGATGTAATGGTCAGTGCCCATGGGGTCCGATACGGTGTCCTCATGGGGCATGACCTCTGCTAAATTGACTGGTCTGTTTTTAGGCCCTGTATTAGGCCCTGTATTTGATGCCTCCAGTTTCTTCTGTGTCGTATCCACCCATCTCCTGGATACGTTTTTTGAATTCATCTGAGTTTATTATATCCACGATAAGATTGAATCTATCAGTATTGTAAAAATCACCGGCAACAAGGAGGTCATAGTCCTCCTGGGCTATGGGGATAAAATCAAGGTTGAATATCTTTGCAGCGCTGTATATACCTATACCTGCATCGGCAACGGATTCCTTAACCATGATACCCACTGCTGTATGTGATGATTCCTCACGGTCATATCCATTAATCTCTGTTTTTTTAATGCCTCTATCTCTGAGTATCATGTCAAAAAGAATCCTTGTCCCTGAACCGAATTGCCTGTTAATGAATCTAACATCTCTACGGGCAAGGTCCTCTATACTATTTATCTTTTTCGGGTTTCCTTTTTTTACAATTATGCCCTGTGTCCTTTTAACCAGATGGATGAGGACGCAGGGGATACCCTCAAGATGCCTTTTAATTATGGGTATGTTATAGATTCTCTTTTCTTCATCGAGGATATGGGTAGTGCATAGGTCTACTATACCCTTTTTAAAGGCTATTATACCGCTAAGGCTTCCAGTATGGGTTGAGATAAAATCAAGCCTGTTATATCTTGTCTTTATCATATCCCTTATTACATCGAGTATCAAATCATGGCTGCCTATGAGGTTAATCCTGTTTCTTAAACGCCCCTTCTCTACAAGGAGCGTGCATTCAACTGTCTCGTCCTCGTCATAACCCTCTATGTTTTCAGGGACCTTTATTAGACCGTCTGCCTTTACCATGGATGAAAATATACTTGCACCCCTCGGTAAGGGCACTGCATAATTGATGCTGTTCTTTTCCAGGATACTCACCCTTATTATCTCCTCTGTCCCTATCTTGGATGGTATTTTATAAGGGAGCCTCACATGGATGGTTTCATCGAATATCCTGATACCGCACATCTTTTCATAGATAGGGGTAAAAAAAGTCCTGAAGCTTAAGACAGCGGAAACAGGGTAGCCCGGGATTCCAAATACTGGTTTGCCCTTAATAACACCGAACAGAGTTGGTTTCCCTGGCATCATGGAGACCCCGTGGAAGACAACATGTCCTAAATCCCTTATTACCTCTACTGTGAAGTCTTCTGTTCCTGAACTTGTCCCAGCATTTATTATAATTACATCAAATTTATCAACCAAATTATTAATAATGTCTTTTAATTCATTTTTATCACAAAGTATTTTAAACTTTTCAACCTCAAATCCTATGTCCTCTCCCAATCTCTGGAGGGTATAGGAATTAAAATCAATCAATTTTTGTTCCTTTGACTTATCATAATCAGGCTCAAATATATCTATGAGCTCTTTTCCTGTTGGTATGATAAGCATCCTGGGTCTTCTACGGACAAAGACCTCTTGAATCCCTGAAGAGATAATAACCCCCATATCATAGGGCCGTATCTTGTGATTTTTTGGAATCAGCATATCCGTCTCTATAATATCCTCGCCTATCATCCTGACATGCTGCCACAGGTGCACCGGGTGTCTTATGGTTATGGAAGACCCTGATTCCTCCACATCCTCTATCATTATCACTGCATTGGTGCCTGGAGGTAATGGGTCTCCGGTATTTACATAAAAGGCATGTTCCTTTGATATGGTGACCGGTCTATTTATATCTGCATCAAGGGTTATCTCGAAAGATACTGCATAACCATCCATGGCCGAGCACATAAATGGCGGGGAGGACTTATGTGCATATACAGCCCTTGTTGTTATCCTCCCTATGCTTTTATGGGATGGTATACACTCTTCCTCTTCAATCATAGCTACATAATCAAGGACCCTGCTAACTGCATCATCAATCCTTATGGTATCAAGATAACGTTTCATCTAAAAAGTATATACCTCCACCACCTCGCCTTTTTCATAGCCCTCTTTCTCTTCTGGGACTATTATGTAACCTGAGGCCTTGGTAAATGAAGAGATTACAGAGGATTTGGCGAATAAAGGGGTTACAAAAATACCCTCTTTTCCCCTTTCCACCGTAACGTCCACACACTCTTCTACACCGACAGAGGAAGGGACATTTGCCGTAAGGATACCTGAAAATATAGATTTTCCATGTCCCTGTATCTTTTCTCCCTCCAAAAGCTTTAAAAGGGGTAAGACAAACCTGATGGCAACCATGATGCACGACCCAGGATGCCCTGGTAACCCAAAAAGCGGTTTATCCCCCAGCCTTGCAAATATTGTAGGCTTACCGGGCTTTATGTTTATCCCGTGAAAAAAGATCTCACCGCCCAGCTCTTTTATGGATTCCATGATATAATCCCTTTCACCCTTGGAGCTGCCACCGGATAGGAGCATTATATCTGCATCATCAATGAGTTTAATCTTGTTCAATATATCTTCAGGGTTATCCCTTGCAATGCCTGAATGGATTACTATAAAACCCTCCCTTTTAAAAAGTCCGGCAAGGGTATATCTGTTTATATCCCTTATCTGGCCTGGTTTAGGACTTTCATCTATCCCTACTATCTCATCGCCTGTAGATATTATACCAACGAGAGGTCTTTTATAGACCTTAATATTTGATATGCCTATGGATGCCAATACCCCCAGGTCAAAGTAACCCAGCCTTTTCCCTTTTTCTAATATCTTATCCCCTTTTTTAAAGTCATCCCCTATGAAGCAGATATTTTCACCTTTATGGATAACCCTGGTAATCTCAATAGAATCAAGTAGATACCTTGCATATTCCTGCATTACTACGCCATCGGCGCCCCTGGGTATCATAGAGCCTGTTGATACCCTGACGCATTCACCATCTTCTACCTCTAATTGGGTTGTCTCCCCGATCTTTACCTCACCCTTAATGTTGACAAAGCGAGGATTGGTCTCTTTTGCGCCGTAAGTATCCTTAGCCTTAACAGCAAAGCCATCTACAAGGGAACGGGAAAAAGGCGGTATATCCTCTTCTGATATTATATCCTCGGCAAGCACCCTGTTTAATGCATCATCTATGCCCACAATCTCTATATCAGGTGTACAGGGAAACCCGAGTATTATCTCAAGGGCCTTTTTAGATGTGATTGACCTTAAAAAATCCATCTCAGCCGAATCTCCCTGTTATATACTCCTCAGTCCTTTTGTCTCTTGGAGAGGTAAATATCTGTGATGTCTCGCCGAATTCTATAAGTTCACCGAGCAACATAAATCCTGCCCAGTCTGATACCCTTGCTGCCTGTTGCATGTTATGGGTTACTATCAAGATTGTATAATTTTTTTTAAGCTCTATCATCAACTCCTCAATCCTCATGGTTGCTATGGGGTCAAGGGCAGAGCAAGGCTCATCGAGTAGGATAATCTCTGGCTCCACTGTCAGGAGCCTGGCAATACAGAGCCTCTGCTTCATCTCTTCAGACAAAGCAAGGGCAGACATGGACATCTTGTCCTTTAAATCATCCCAGAGCCCAACAGCCTGAAGACACCTCTCCACGACCTTTATATTATGTCTTCTTTTGTTCATCCCGTGGATCTTAAGACCGTATACCATATTATCATAGACAGAAAACGGGAATGGATTTGGCCTCTGAAAGACCATCCCCACTTTCTTTCTCAGCTCAATCAAATCAATCTCCTGGATATTCTGTTGGTTTACAAATATATCCCCGGTTATCCTGACCTCATCTATTAAGTCGTTCATCCTGTTAAAACACCGTAGCAGTGTAGATTTGCCACAGCCTGAAGGACCGATAAGGGCTGTTATTGAGTTTTTGTAGACATGGAAATCTACATCCTTTAAGGCATGGAATTGGCTGTAGTAAAGGTTAAGTCCTCTTGTTGACAATACTGTATTTTCTATCATCCAAATTTACCTGATATGTAGTCTTCTGTCTTCTTCTGGGTTGGATTGGTAAATATCTTCTCTGTTGTCCCGTATTCAATAAGCTCGCCCAGGTAAAAGAATGCAGAATAATCTGTTATACGGGCGATCTGTTTTGTATTATTTGAAACAAGGATGATTGTATACTCCCTCTTCAACTCGTTCAATGCCTCTTCTATCTTGGCGGTAGATATGGGGTCAAGGCCTGAACAGGGCTCGTCAAGGAGGATAATCTCTGGTTTTAAGGCAAGGGTCCTGGCAAGACAGAGTCTCTGCTGCTGTCCCCCGGAGAGCTTATTGGCAGAGATATCAAGCCTGTCTTTTACCTCATCCCATAAAAAGGCCTTTTTAAGGCTGTCAGCAACAATCCTGTGGAGTTCTGCCTTATCATTTATCCCTTTGAGCCTTGGCCCATAGGCGATATTCTCGAATATGGAGCGCTGTAGAGGTATGGGGACTGCAAAGACTGTCCCGACCTGCCTCCTGAGGCTTACTGGGTTAATACTCCCGTCCAGTATATCCACATCATCGATATAGATATTCCCTTCTATCTTGATATTATCCTCAAAGTCTATCATGCGGTTTATAGTGGAAATAAGTGTAGATTTTCCGCTCCCGGCAGGCCCCATAAAACCGGTAATCATGTTTCTTGCAACATTAATCGTTATGCCTTTTAAGGCCTCTTGCTTATGAAAAAAAACCCTGAGATTTTTTACCTTTATCTTTATGTCCATAGCTGATTAAGAATATCTCGATATAACCCTGTTCATAATATAATAGGCAACAATATTGATAAGGAGTATACTCAGAACGAGGATTAGGGCTGTGGCATATGCCTTTTCCATAGATATACCCTCCCTTGCAAGTATGTAAAAATGGACAGCCATAGTCCTCCCTGAATCCATTATGGATGTAGGCAGCCTCAATGAACTCCCCATGGTGAATATAACCGCTGCGGTCTCACCCACTACCCTGCCGATACTCAACATAATTCCAGTAAGTATACCCGGTGCAGCAGATGGTAAAACTACCTTTGTTACAGTCTCCCATTTAGTGGCACCGAGAGAAAAACTAACAATCCTTACATTTTTTGGGACTGCCTTGATAGCCTCCTCGCTTGTCCTTATTATGGTAGGCAGTATCATAATGGTTATGGTAAGGACACCGGAGAGGATTGACCAGCCCATCTTGAGTTTAATGACAAAAAATATAAAACCGAAAAGGCCATAAAGGATAGATGGGATACCGGCCAGTGATTCGACACCGAAACGTATTATCTTTGTCAGCATAGACTCCTTTGTGTATTCAGTGAGGAATATGGCTGTTCCAACCCCGAGGGGTGTGGCGAATATAATGGACAGTATTGCAAGCATTACTGTCCCAATAATGGTGGGATAGATACCCCCGTGTCTACCCATGTCTTCAGGAAAGCTGAATATAAATTCAAGGTTTATGTTGCCTATACCTTTTATAAGGATAATAGCCACTATAACAACGAGTATCCCCACAGTAAAGAACGCCTGTGTGTTCAGTGCTATCTCCATTAGTCTATTTATAAATCTCGGGTTAATCCTCATGTTATTGTGACCTTCTCTTTATCCCAAAGTTTGCTATATAGTTAAGTGCCATTATAATCACAAGGAGCACTATACCTGTTGAAAAAAGACCTAATCTGTGGTCTCCGGTGGCATATGCAAGCTCAAGGGCAATGTTCCCTGTTAATGTCCTCAATGGGTCTGTCAGGCTCATGGGTATCTTCAGTGCATTACCGGCAATCATTATGACTGCCATTGTCTCCCCTATTGCCCTGCCCATACCGAGGATAAAGCTTGCCAGTATCCCAGACCTGGCCGATGGGACAACTATCTTATAGATGGTCTGCCATTTTGTGGCACCCATGGCATAAGAACCCTCCCTGTAGGTCTTTGGGACGCTCATGATAGAGTCAAAGGAGATGCTTATTATGGTAGGTAATATCATTATACCCAGTATTATTGACGTAGAGATAAGTGAAAACCCAGAACCCCCAAGGTAGTTCCTCACAAGAGGCACTATGTATATAACACCGAGAAAACCATAGACAACCGATGGTATCCCGGCTAATAGCTCAAGGGCAGGTTTAAGAATCATCTTAAGCCTCTTACCAGAATATTCAGATAGATAGATTGCGCATGAGAGCCCCAGCGGTGCCCCTATGATAAGCGCACCAAATGTGACCAGGAAAGATGAGATTATCATGGGGAATATGCCGAATGAACCTTTTGTTGGTGCCCATTTAAAACCGAATATTATATTCTTTAATCCCACTTTAAGAAAGAGGGGTGACCCTTCGATAAGGATAAATATGAATATGAGAAAGAGAAAGAGCAGTGACGATAAAGCAAAAATTGTCAGTACAGTCTTTACAACCCTCTCTTTTAAGGATGCCTTTTCATTCATATGACCCTATCAGACCCTCTTTTCGCAAAATTTCCTGCCCCTGTTTTGACAGAATAAACTCGATGAACTCCCTCACATGGTCATCAGGATCCCCGTTTGACAAAAGAAGAAATGGCCTCATAATCTTATATGCCCCTGTCTTTATACTGGAGACAGTCGGTATAACCCCGTCTATTGGCATTGCCTTTACCCTTTTATCTACCAGGCCAAGGGAGATATAACCAATGGCATACGGGTCTGTTGCCACTATCTCTTTTACAGACCCATTGGAATCCTGGACCATGATGCTGTCATCTATCTCTTCACCGTGCATCACAAGGTCCTCAAAAGAGCCCCTTGTCCCTGAGCCCTCTTCCCTTGTGATGGCATCTATCCTCCTGTCCTTCCATCCCAACTCCTTCCAGTTCTTTATCTTCGCAGAGAATATTGCCCTAACCTGTTCCAGTGTAAGTCCATTGATGGGATTATCAGGATGGACTACAATGGATATGCCGTCATAGCATATAATGATCTCGTTTAGCCTCTCTCCTTCTTTTAGTTTCCTTGAGGACATTCCCAGGTCAACTGTATTGTTGAGACATGCCTGTATACCGGCAGTGGAGCCACCACCCTGGACATCTATAATAAACTTGGGGTTTTGTATCATAAAAAACTCTGCAAGCTTTTCTGTAAATGGCATAACAGATGTGGAGCCAGCAATGGTAATGGTGTGCTTTTTACCGCTATGTTTCTTTTCTTTATTGGCGCATGAGCACACAAAGATAACAGAGAATATTATTAAAAAAATTCCTATTTTTTTAACCATAAACTGTTTATTCGTTGTATTTGATGTGCCTTATTATCTTGCCCTCTACCATAAATATTACCAGTTCGGCAATGTTTACAGCGTGGTCAGCCATCCTCTCAAGATATTTGGATATAAAGAGGATCCTCGTGGCCCTGGATATGATCTTGGGGTTTTCTATCATATAGGTCAGGAGCTCACGAAAAATCTGGTCAAGAAGCTGGTCAACCTTTTCATCATCCTTTGTAACCTTTAATGCGAGCTCCACATCCTCTTTAACAAAGGCATCGAGGCTTTCCTTAACCATTAATTCTACTGTCTCTGCCATATTGGGCAAATCAATGTATGGTTTTAACTGGGGCTCTTGATTGAGTTCCAGGACCCTTTCGCATATATTTACAGCCATATCACCTATTCTTTCAAGGTCATAGTTGATCTTTATTGCCGTGGTTATGAACCTCAAATCCCTTGCTGCAGGTTGCCTCAATGCAAGCAATTTGAGACAGAACTCATCTATCTCAACCTCTTTGGCATTGACAATATCGTCATTCTCTATAACATTTTTTGCAAGATCAGAGTTTCTCTCCAATAATGCCTTGATTGCCTCCCTTATGGCCTTTTCAACCAAACCGCCCTCGTATAGAATTGACTCCTTGAGCTCTTTTAACTCCACATCAAATGCCTTGTAAATATGTCCCTCCATGGGATCCTCCTGTGTTTTTCTGTGATGATTATATTAATTTTTGACTTCCAATACAAGATAATTACGAATAGGCAAGGATAATAGACCGTAGACTAATAAAAAACCATGACATATCTAAAGAATGACTGTTTCTTTGCAAACCTCCCTGAATTAATGTATATTTAGAGCCGTGAAAAGCCGATTATTAAAGGTATTAGAAACAAAGCACTTAATACCCCTGATTTTAATCTCTATACTTTTATTGCCTTTTCTGGCACAGGCACAGATAAGCCCTTTCTGTATTGTAAGTGATACCCATGTGGGGGCAGAGGACTCTGTATATGGAGATTTTATAAAGGTGGTGGAGGAAAAGAACATAAAGACCATCATCCATGTAGGGGACGCAATCCATATACCAGGAAGCATAAAACAATGGAGAAAATTCCTTCAGATTACCGGTTCAGATAAAAAATTACATCTTGCACCGGGGAATCACGATATTAAAGACAAAAGGTCCCTGGAGATATTTTTGAGATTCTTTCCTGATTTATACCATTCTTTTTCTCATGAAGACACCTTGTTTATAATACTGAACACCGAATCCCCTGAAGAACCCGGTATGATTGCAGGGGAACAGCTTCAATGGCTGAAGAATGAATTAGAAAGACCATTTAGATATAAATTTGTATTTCTCCACAGACCACTTTTTCCTATATTTTCAGGACGGGGGCTCGATAGATTCAAGGATGCCCGTGATGAACTACATAGACTTTTTGTAAAAAAAGGTGTATCCCTTGTGGTCTCCGGTCATGACCATCTCTACAATCGTTCTTTAAAAGATGGTATTGTCTACATAATCGCTGCAGGTGGTGGGGGACAGAGTCATTTCCCGGCATTCAACGATGCAAGATACTATTTTCGTTATATTACAGGAAAAAGAAAAAACGGGGGTTATTCTTTTGTAGTAAAGGATTTGCAAGGAGATATAGGCGATGAGTTCAATATACCATTATCTTCCGAATAGAATCAGATTTATGTTGTCTAAGCCGAAGTTCCTCCCCTAAATTGACGCTATCCCATTGATATTATACACAAAACAATAAATATCGATTTCCCGATACTGACTACAGTTTTAGTAGCTGGAGAGCCATCTTTTGAACAGGTGTTGGTTCAGTAAGAAGGTAAAAGGCAGGAGACTTTTCATCTGATGCAACCCTGCATCTGTTTCTACATCTTGTCCCCAGGTGGGCAAGAAGTGTAGAAAAGCTATGGACAGGCAGTCCATAAGGGGTAAGCTTTTTTGTCTTTTTTTCTTTTGCTGATTCTGATGGTTTAGCAGGTCTTACTGGATGTCT
>JAKPCK010000126.1 GCA_029553295.1 Deltaproteobacteria bacterium
TCGTAAAAGGGAAGAGTATAGTCTTTCTGGGGCTATCATGCGCACTATAGCAATTCCAAGTTATCAAAAACTTGAAAAAAAATGGTTACCCGCATCCATGGTGATTATAGATCACCTGCAGTCGAAAAATGTTGGCGGCAAGATAGAATATGAGCGGACTACGGTTACCATATCAAAGCCATCGTTAAAGGTGCTTCCTGATACGGTATATACGAAAGAATATCTTGAACGGGTGGCCCGATGAGGTGTGTAAAAAGAATTGTCACACAATTCTTTGTTGTTTTAGTCTTTTCCCTTACCCCTCTGGTAAGTTTTGCTCAGGATACTAATCAAGATGTTAATGTAGATGAATTGTTTTCTGAATCGCAGGATATCATATCTGAAAGTCATAGTGAAAATAAAACTGCTGAAGCGGATTTAACAGAAAGTTTTACCAGGGGTCCCTCATTACAATTCTCCGGATCCTTTTCTGCAACAGGCGGATTAGGGATTGGCTATACCCAATGGCCAGATCTTCAGGAACCTCTTAAGTACTATGATGGATCAGCCGGTGCCAAGGCTTCTACCACTCTGGTAATGAGAGCCCAACCCTCATCAGCGCTTTCTATTTATGGGGATGTTTCTACTTCATTGGATACAACAAGTACCAATCCCCAATATACCTGGATACCCTTTACGATAGGCTCCCTCTATTTTGATTATTTTGGCATTACAAACTTATCTATTCGGGCGGGACAGTTCGAAACTGTCTGGGGGCATGGAAGAGTATTTACACAGTCGAATCTTATGTCAGGCAGTGCCTCTGCCATAAGTCTCAGACTATCCATGCCGCTTGTGCTGCAGGGTCTTTCGATGTTTATTTTAGTAAATAAAGATTATTTTACGGGCGGACCAACAATATCTGAATATGCCTATGCAGGAATAGTAGATCATGTTATTGGGCCGCTCCGAATAACCGGTGCTGCAAGGTATCAAAAAAAAGAGGGGTTGGGTACCCTTTTATCTTTCCAGGGAACCCTGTTGGGTGTAGATATATTTACCGA
>JAKPCK010000132.1 GCA_029553295.1 Deltaproteobacteria bacterium
TGTTTCCCTGAACCATAGAGGCAAGCTCCATACCCGCTTTATCTTTGCCGAGAATGGCTATGTTCTCCGGTTGCCGAACCCGGAAAGTCCACAGGGCAATTATCCTTCGCCACAGATAGGCAAAGATGATGATAAGGGCTATATTCATGGCCAGGGTAGCCGTGCCCAGGGGGCGAATTTTGAGGATGTAAAAGCTCGAGGTGGTAATGAAAAATGCTACCAGGGAGGAGAAAACGATTCTTATAAAAGAGCGGGCTTTGCTGGTGATAAACTCGGTATCATAAAGGTCGGAGAGGTAAAAGGCGAATAGAATCACCAGGGCAAAGAACATATCCGGCCAGTCTAAAATCCAGGCCGTCTCCGGCAGCACGCCGAATCGTAAGATCGGCACTGAAAAAAGGGAAATCAATATAATGACGATGTCTCCCGAGATGAGAAGTAACTGTACTTTCGAAACGTACTTCAACATAGATTTCTCAGATGGTGATGGCCCCCGTACCAAACCTCATGTCTTAATGGCCCTCAAGATGGTTGTTTTTCCCGATTGCCTGGCACCGGTAAGGAGAATCACCTCATCACCTGTCATATACCTATGAACAATCGGGATTATATCTCGGGGAAAAATCCTCATAAGAACATTTTACCAGCTTTTTTGTTCCTGACAAGCACATTTTTATTAGGCTAGATGATAAGGAAGGCCGGCAATCTGCCCCAGCGACCCAACGAAACAGACAACACAGCCCAGATAGACCAGACAGACCAGACAGACCAGATACCACCTACGAGGTACAGGAAGAGGATGAATGATCTATTCCTTTTTTATTGACGTAAGAGTATTTCTATATCATCATCGGAAAAACCAAATTGTCGGAATATACGAATTACATAGGCCGGTGAAAATTCACTTAATCCCATGTCTATAGGCACAATCCTTTTTTCATCTTTTATTATCCGGATATAAAGCTTGTGGTCACCCTTACCTTGTCTGTAAAATTTACAACCGCCTCGTTCCAAAATCCTTATAAGTTCTTTTGGCTTTAAGGATGGTATATTTTTAGGCATGAACTGCCTTTAATTCGTAGGATTCATATTGTGGCTCTAAGCCTTCTATGGTGAGAAATTCGTGAAGTTCATTAATAGAGACAGGCGAGCTATACACATCGGCTTCTTCTTGGGATACCTCTTTGAAGGAAGCTATTGCCTCTTTAAGCTTGTCTATAGCTTGCTCTTTAGAATCTCCCTGACCCACAAGGCCATTTTCCAAACAAAGGGCTACCCAATAGTTGCCACTCTTTCTAATTACGCATGTGTAAAAATCCATACCTTTTACCCCCTCTAATTCATCTGTCTACCTTTTTAATCTTATCCAATTGGCATATCATATATGCCACCATACTAAATTTAACACATTCGACCACTGACTTCCACCGATACCCATTTTTGTTTTCCAAAAATACATGAAAAATGTACCCTCAAATTCTCAAAAACGTTGCTTTTAAAACCTCCATATCCTCGGCACATCAAAGTCTAAGCTAGTTGACTGTGGCAACATGCAATCCCACTTCCTGAGAAATTCTACCGTCGAGGGAAATACACACTCATCTGCAAGAAATACAATAATCTGCTAAACTGCATAAATTCTTCGTTTTTTACTAAAGAACTTGAATAGCGAAAAAAGCTTAAGACATCGTCTTCTGTCAAATCCGAATAACATTTCTCACCAATTTCTCGAGCTGTCAAGCCTCTCACAAAAGCTTTAGGACCATACTAACAGGTATTTGAGAGCCTTCACTAACTGGCTTCCAAGGACAAATTCCAGCATCTCCCACAATCCTCTCAAAATTCTTTTCCATTTATACCTGAAAAGTTAGATCCCATAAGAATCAAGAAATATTATAACCAACTTTACACAAATTCTCCCTACCACAAAAGGGATGGTACTGCTACACCCCCGAAGTGTACACCTACCAGGTGCAGGAAAGGCGGTTTGGGGGAATGGGGGAAGGTTCACACTACTCACCTAACCCCCTCTCGACCAATCAACGAATCTCCAATTCAACCAATTACTTAGGAGGATGTGCCAAAGCAGGCAAGTATCCATCATATCATTCATGCATAATCT
>JAKPCK010000148.1 GCA_029553295.1 Deltaproteobacteria bacterium
GTCTGCAGGTTATAGAATGCAACAGCAACAGGCATCCATCCGAAAAGCAGGTATGATGTATTCTGCAGGACAAAAGGGAGAATGAACACATACCAAACAGCACTTAAAAGAAGTATCCATAGTAAAACCCTACCTGGCCTATGACCTGTAATCTCTCTCATTGCCTAACTCCCCTTTAATTTAAATTCTATTTTTCTGTTTTTATGCCAATGACTATTGTACGTATCTTTCCCTTAATTCCCTCTTTAAAATCTTTCCTGCAGGATTGCGGGGTAGTTCATCCACGATATGGACAACCTTTGGGACCTTATATCCGGCTATCTTTCCCTTGCAGAAATTGGTAATCTCTTCAGGTTTTATTAAACTGCCGTTTTTTAATACCACTACAGCAGTTACCGCCTCTCCCCAGACAGGATGAGGCGTACCGATAACACAGGACTCCTTTATTAAAGGATGCTGATGAAGGACTTTTTCCACCTCTGCTGGATAGACATTTTCACCCCCTGTAATAATCATATCCTTTAACCTGTCTATAACCCTTATATAGCCCATTGCGTCAATGGAACAGACGTCCTCTGTATGGAACCACTCTCCCTTAAATGCCTTGGCAGTCTCCTTCTCTTTTCTCCAGTATCCTAAAGACATGCCAGGCCCCCTCACAATCATCTCTCCGATGCCACCTGGAGGCACTGGGTTATTAACCTGGTCTACAATAAGGACCTCCATATCGTAGCTTGCCCTGCCGCAGGATTCGAATATTTTGTCATCACCTCTATCTAAGGCCTCTTTTATATCCCTAACAGACAGGTTTGTAGTCACACCTGTTGTCTCTGTTGTTCCGTGATGCTCGCCTAATATATTTCCAAATGTCTCAACAAACTGTTTGTATACCGAAGGTATAATGCCTGCCCCTGCAAACCACAGTGTCCTCCAGCTTGAAAAGTCATACTTGGTCCTGTTTGGGTGGTCAAGTATCATCATAACCATAGGCGTTGCAAACATGCCTGCTGTCAGCCTCTCTTTTTCTGTAACTGCAAAAAACTGCTCCACATCCCATTTGGAGAATATATAAGAGACACAACCTGTATACTGACTGCCAAAAAATGTGTAATGGGCAGTAATATGATACATGGGACATACGATAAATACATGGTCATCCATGATAAGATTATTGTTCTTTGAGCATACACGCCCGGCGTGATAGAAATTCCCATGGGTCTGCATGACACCCTTTGGGACCCCTGTAGTCCCGCTTGTATACATGAGCATGGCAACATTATCTTCAAAAATCTCTGTAGTCTGCGTTGCAGGTGATGCAGCCCTTATTATTTCTTCATAATCCAACCAGCCTGTGGGTCTTTTCTCCGGTGAGCCAAAATATACAATCTTCTCTATAGATGGAAGGGAGTCACTTATGCCATCCACTATATCAACAAACTGCTCCTGGACAATCAATACAGAGGGTTCTGAATCAGCAAGAACCTTAACTATCTCAGGGGGTGCAAGCCTGAAATTACAGACCACATATATAAGTCCTGCATTAGGGACTGCCAGGGCGCACTCAATGTATTCAAGGCTGTTCTGGCTCAATATCGCCACCCTATCACCCTTTTTT
>JAKPCK010000156.1 GCA_029553295.1 Deltaproteobacteria bacterium
TATGAATCCAGGATAAGAGGCGGTCATAATATATATCAGATTCGTTTCTCTGATGTGCCTGTAACCTCATCAAAAAGCACAATAGATATTATAGTTGCCCTGGATAGGGAGAGCATAGATGCCCACGAACCAGAGCTTTCAGCACAGGGCATCATAGTATATGACCAGTTTATGCTAAAGGAGACATACACAGGGGACAGGTTCTTTAATATACCTCTTCTTGAGCTTGCAGAGAAACACGGCAGAGACAAAATCATGGCAAATACAGTGGCAGTGGGTGCTGTCCTTGGTATGCTGGGGCTGGGAACTGATGTTTTTTTTGGTATCATCGAGGATACGCTCAGGAAAAAAGGTGATGAGGTTATAAATCTCAATAAGGATGCTTTTCTGGCTGGATATGAGTTTGCTGCCCAGGAATGTCTCCAGTGTGCCTTTACAGTAAAGCCTCAAGGTGAACCGAGGATGCTAATAGGGGTCAACGAGGCCATAGGTCTGGGTGCCATAGCATCAGGCTGCAAATTTTATTCTGCCTACCCCATGACACCTTCAACAGGGATAATGCTCTTTATAGCTGGAAAGGCAAAGGAATACGGGATAGTAGTAGAACAGGCAGAGGATGAGATAGCAGCTATAAATATGGCTATAGGGGCATCTTACGCAGGGGTAAGGTCTATGACAGGGACATCAGGGGGAGGGTTTGCCCTTATGGTAGAAGGGCTATCCCTTGCTGCCATGACCGAGACACCCATTGTTATTGCCCTTGCCCAGAGGCCAGCACCGGCAACAGGACTGCCTACAAAGACAGAACAGGGGGATCTGCTTTTTGCCCTCTATGCAGGTCATGGTGAATTCCCACGGGTTATATTTGCCCCTGGCTCACCGGAACAGGCATTTTATCTAACCAATAAGGCATTTTATATATCCCAGAGGTATCAAATCCCCGTTTTTATACTAACGGACCAGTATCTATCTGATTCCCAGTGGACAGAAGGGGCTTTTGATATAAATAGTTTTATCCATAGGGACTACAGGATAAGGGGAGACTCTCTGGAGGAGATAGGGGATTACAAAAGGCATGCATATACGGAAGACGGCATATCCCCCTTTGGTATACCAGGGACATCTACAAAACTTATTGTAACTGACAGTGACGAGCATGATGAAGAGGGACATATAACAGAGGATCCTGAGACAAGGATTATGATGGTGGATAAAAGGCTTTTTAAAAAGATGCCCTTAATAAAAAAAGAGATTTCACTGCCTTTATTCTATGGTGATAAAGACCCGGATATAGTCCTTGTTGGATGGGGTTCTACATACGGTGTGGTTAAAGAGGCAGTGGATATAATATCAAGACACAATAAGGCTGCCATGATACATTTCAGCGAGGTATATCCCCTCCCATCCACTGAAAAGATGGACTATATAGGTATCTTAAGAGGTGCAAAAAAGACCATATGTATAGAGAACAATGCCACGAGTCAATTCTCAATGCTTATAAAGTCCGAGACAGGTTACGAATTTACACACCATATAAACAGATTTGACGGCAGGCCTTTTTTTGCCGATCTTTTGGCAAGGAGAATAGATGATATCCATTGAAGCATACAAAGGCAGGATACCTGCATGGTGCCCCGGTTGTGGAAACTACAGTATATTGAGGGCATTTAAGGAGACCTTTATTGAGCTTGATATAGCACCCCATGAATTTACAATTGTATCAGGCATAGGTCAGGCAGGAAAATTCCCCCATTATCTCCGCTGCAATACATTCAATGGACTCCATGGAAGGACACTGCCTGTGGCAACAGGTATAAGGCTTGCCAACCACAGGATGCCTGTTATTGCCGTGGCCGGTGATGGTGACTGTTACGGTGAGGGTGGAAACCACCTTATGCATGCCATAAGGAGGAATATAGGCGTCAAACTCTTTGTCCATGACAACCAGATATATGGCCTGACAAAAGGTCAGGCATCACCTACAAGCATGGAAGGTGTGATAACGAAGAACCAGCCCTTTGGTGTCCTGTCAGGTCAGCTAAACCCCATAGCCCTTGCTGTTGCCCTTGACTGCAGTTTTGTGGCAAGGGGCTTTGCCGGTGATATTGTCCATCTCAAAAAACTCATGAGAGAGGCAATAAACCACAATGGATTTGCTTTGCTTGACATACTGCAGCCCTGCGTAACATTTAATAAGGTTAATACCTACGATTGGTATAGACAGAGGGTCTATTACATAGGTGATGACTATGACCCTGAAGACAGGATATCAGCCTTTGAAAAATCACTGGAGTGGGGTGAGAGGATACCCATAGGCATTATATATCTAAACAGGCGTCAGACCTTTGAGGAGAGGATACCCTTTTTGAAAGACAGTCCTTTGATAAATCATGAGCTTTTTACGGACCGATGGAGGGATTCACTCAAAAAGGCATTTGATGAATTTTTTTAATAAGGTAAAGCCTATCTTTCTTTTCCTGTTTTTAATTATTCTGCCATTTATCTGCCATGCCCTGGATATTGACATTGTCAATGCAAGGCCGTCACTATATACAAAGCTCAAGGAAATGGGATTAGATGACGCTGAGATTAAAGAGATATTCTCAGACAAGAGGATTGCCCTGTATCCTGAGATATTGGAGAGAAGGGGTAAGGGGATTAACTACCTGAGCCCAAAGTTTGGTCTTTTAAGTAAAAAATCCATAAAAAGGGGAAAGAAAATACTGGAAGAAAATGTAAGTATACTCAATAAGATCAACAGTGTTTACAATGTTGATAAAGAGGTCCTTGTTGCTATATATAGACTGGAGACTAATTTTGGTTCATATTTGGGAAATTACAGTGTATTCAATGCCTTGCTTACCCTTACATTAATGGACAACAGACGCTCTGAATGGGCAGAGGATGAGCTTGTTAACTTTATAGCCCTTTCAAGGCTTCATAAAAAAGATATATTCTCTATCAAGGGTTCATGGGCCGGGGCATTCGGCATATGTCAGTTTGTCCCTACCTCCTTTTTACAATATGCTGTAGACGGTGATAACAACGGGATAATAGACCTCTTTAATTTCCATGATGCCATGGCAAGTATGGCTAATTATCTTAAAAATCACGGTTGGGAAAGAGGAAATATGGAAAAGATGAAAAAGGCTGTGTGGCATTACAATCACTGTGATAACTATGTTAAGGCAGTGTTTTTATATTCCAGGGCAATAAAGCGATAACAGTAGTATAAGCAGTCTATAATCAGGGGTCTAAAAACAATAATTGATTTGAATTAAATATGCATATTCTTTAAAATAGATGCATTGTTTTTATTTGAATAAAGCAGGAGGGATCCATGGCATTGTTTCATGAGGCAATAATAATAGGCGGTGGGCCTGCAGGTCTAACATCAGGTATTTATCTCATGAGGGCCGGGATAGATGCACTACTTCTTGAAAAGGTAATCCTGGGTGGAACACCTGTTAATACCTGGCATATAGAGAACTATCCAGGCTTTCCTGAAGGTATATCCGGGAGGGAGCTAATGGATAGGTTTGCTGCCCATGCAAGGGCATTTAATCTTAAGATAAGAGAATTTTCCCGTGTTGAAGAGGTATCGCTCAATAACAATATATTTACTGTAAAGACCGATGAAGATATATATGAGGCAAGAGGTATAATTGTTGCAACAGGGACTGAGTCATCAAAAATAGGTATCCCAGGGGAGGATAGATTTATAGGCAGAGGCATATCCTACTGCGCTACCTGTGACGGTATGTTCTTCAAGGACCTCGAGGTTGCAGTTATCGGCGGCGGTGATGCTGCTATTGAAGAAGGGCTTTCCCTTGCCAATATAGCAAGAAAGGTCTTTGTAATACACAGAAGAGATACCTTGAGGGCTCAGAAGATACTCCAGGAAAGGGCTTTTAAAAATCCAAAGATGGAGTTTCTATGGAATAAAAGACCCATTGAATTCCAGGGAAGTGACCAGATAGAATCCATTGTATTAGAGGATACAAAAACCGGAGGGCATACTAATTTAAAGATCGACGGTGTTTTTGTCTATGTTGGCTCAAGACCTGATGTGGGCTTTCTTGGTAATCTTGTCGACAGGGATGAAACAGGGTTTATCTTAACAGATGAAAACCTTGCCACAAAGACAAAGGGCTTATTTGTAGCAGGTGATGTAAGGAAAAAGAGGTTGAGACAGGTATCAACGGCAGTGGGGGATGGTGCCCTTGCTGCTGTTGAGCTTGAGAGATATATATTAGAGACAAGGCAATAAATTAATGGGTTTTTTTATTCGCCATCTTTTTCTGATTTTAATCCTGTGCATCATCTGCCCACCTGTTTTTGCATCAGAACGTATTATTTTTTACACAACAGCTGAAAGGAAGACCCCGGAGATGGATGCGGCAAAGAGATACCTTGAGAAAAAAGGGCTCAAGGTGAGTATATACCCTGGTGCAAACAGCCTGGAGACACATATAGAAAATATCAACAAGATGAATAAAGAGAAGGCAAGGGCGTTAATTGTCTTAAATATAGAGATAACAGAAGGGGAAGGGTGCTTTGTTGCTGTATCCAATGCTAAAAAAACATCAGGGATATTCCAGGTGATTGATGACCTGCCTGGTGTCTATATGGAAAAATCAAGGGAGCTTGCCAGTTCTATTGCCTCTTCATTTAATGTAAAGGTAAAGGAACTGCCTTTATTTCCGTTAATAGGTGCAGATATGCCCGGTATATTTGTGTATATTATGACGAAAAAGGATGGTATTAATATAGCTTTAGAGAGATTGTATGTGGGTATTGACAACTATTTGAAAAGGGGAAAATAACATGAGAGATAGTGGGAGACAAAACGACAGGATCCGTGATTTAAAGATATCCAGAGGCTTTTTGAAGTATCCTGAAGGCTCTGTGCTTGTTGAGATGGGCGAGACAAAGGTTATATGTGGGGTGAGCATTGAAGAAAAGGTCCCCCCGTTTCTGAAAAACACAGGCAAGGGTTGGCTGACTGCTGAATATTCTATGTTGCCCAGGTCAACCCATACAAGGTCTGTGAGGGAATCAGTGACAGGCAGGGTAGGGGGGAGGACCCACGAGATACAGAGATTAATAGGCAGGGCACTCAGGGCCATTGTTAATCTCGATATAATAGGTGAGAGAACCTTATGGATAGACTGTGATGTGATACAGGCAGATGGCGGCACAAGGACAGCGAGTATTACCGGCGGCTATGTTGCCCTTGTTGAGGCATTATGGACAATGAAGAAAAAGGGCATGATAGAGAAGATACCCTTACGGGACTCTGTTGCTGCCATAAGTGTTGGCCTTGTAGGTGGCGATATACTCCTTGATCTGTCTTATGAAGAGGATTCAAGGGCAGAGGTGGATATGAACTTTGTTATGACAGGGAGGGGCCTTCTTATAGAGGTTCAGGGGACAGCAGAGAAGACACCCTTTACAAAGGAGCACTTTGACCTTATGTATCAATATGCATGTAAGGGCATAAACGAGATAACAAGGCAACAGAAAATAGCCCTCGGCAACCTCTTTCCCATGTAATATCCTCGAGGTTTGGCATGGACAGAAGGGTGATTATTGCCACAGAGAATCTTGGTAAGGTAAATGAGATTAAAAGGATGCTTGCCGATGAGTTTGACAGATTCTATTCTTTAAAAGACTTTAAGGAAAGAGTAGAGATTATCGAGGACAGTCAATTTTACATAGAAAATGCCCTTAAAAAGGCAAGAAAAATCGGTAATAGATTCGGGTATAATACCATAGCCGATGACTCAGGTCTTGAGGTAGATGCCTTAAATGGCAGACCTGGCGTATATTCATCGAGATATGGTAAGGACGACAATGAGAGGATAGAAAAGCTCCTTGCAGAACTCAAAGAAGTCCCCTGGGAGAAGAGGACTGCAAGGTTTGTGGCCTATGTTATCTTTTATATGCCTGATAAGGGGAGTTTCTATGTCTTCTACGGACAATTAGATGGTTATATAGGTTTTGAAAGAAAAGGAGCCCATGGCTTTGGATTTGACCCTGTTTTCTACATCCCTGAGTATGACAGGTATCTTGCTGAGATAGAATTAGACGAGAAGAATAAGATAAGCCATAGAGGTAAGGCTGTTTTGGCATTAAAGTCTTTTCTCAATGCAGATTTCTTTAAAAGGCCTCCCATGAGACATAGCTTTCAAAAAAATAAAGACCTTTGAAAAAAGGTCTCAAATATGATTTTAGGCTGGTGGTCCCAACGAGGTTCGAACTCGTGTTTTCGGCGTGAGAGGCCGACGTCCTAGGCCACTAGACGATGGGACCAAAATAAATATCGTGTGAGAAATAGTATCAAAAAAAAGTTGCCTTTTCCAGAGAAAAAATTTAAAAATGATATAAAAAAGGATAACAACAATGGATCATAAGTTTATTCCATCCAATTCTCCACCGGATAGATTAAATGCCCCGGCATTCTGGTTTATTTTCAGGGCAAACAAGATGCTTGTCAGAGAGGTAGGTCATGAGATAATGGTGCCCATTATGATTGACCCAAAAGAGATTAATATAAAACCATCCCGCATTCATTATCTTGGAATTCTCCAGGAGAGACATTGTTTTGCAGCAGAGATGGCAGAATCACAACCAGTATCCGGTGACCTATCCTTCCAGAGTCTCTGGCATCTATACGATTATCTTGATGATGACCTATTCAATATTGCCATAAGGGCAAGACAGATAATCAACTGGGACAGGACAAGTATATTCTGCAGTAGGTGCGGGTCAAGAACAAAGGATAAGGCTAAGATAAGGGCCAAGGAGTGTCCTGATTGTGGTTTTATTATGTTTCCCCGTATCTCCCCGGCAATAATTGTCCTTGTGGAAAAAGATGGGAAGATACTCCTGGCAAGGGCAGTAAGATTTAAAGAGGATATATACAGTGTATTGGCAGGATTTGTAGAACCTGGAGAGACGTTAGAAGAGGCAGTGGAGAGGGAGGTGGAGGAAGAGGTGGGGATAAAGATAAAGGACATCAGGTATTTCGGCAGTCAACCCTGGCCATTTCCTGATTCTCTCATGATAGCCTTTATTGCCAGATATAAGAGTGGCAGGATTAAAATCGATAAAGAAGAGATTGTAGATGCAAGATGGTTTTCCCCTGATAATCTCCCCAATATACCGGGTAATATAAGTATTGCAAGGAGGATGATAGACTGGTTTTTAAATCGAAAAAAAACTGATTAATTTTTCCTTTGTTTTTTTTCGATTTCTTTATAGAATAGGTTTAATCAATAAAAAAAGAAAATAAGGAGGGGGGAATATGGAAGAGAAAAAGGTAACAAAAGAGGAACTGCTTGCAAAGGCGAAAAAGCCTGCCCAGGATGCCCTTAAGATGCATCCATACTACAAAGGCAAGATAGAGATAGTCCCTAAATGTATAATAAGGGATTTCAGGGATTTTGCCATCTGGTATACCCCTGGTGTTGCAGAGCCTTGTAAAGAGATTAACAAAAACCCTGATCTGGCATATCAGTATACCAATAAGGCAAATATGGTAGGTATTGTCACAGACGGAACAAGGGTTCTTGGACTTGGTGATATAGGACCCCTGGCAGGTATGCCTGTGATGGAGGGAAAGGCACTACTCTTTAAATATCTCGGCGGTGTTGATGCCTTCCCAATTTGCCTTGATACAAAGGATGCCGATGAGTTTATAAGGACAGTTAAGATACTTGCACCCTCCTTCGGGGGTATAAACCTTGAGGATATTGAAAATCCAAAGTGTTTTTATATACTTGAGAGACTTAGACAAGAGGCGCCCATACCTGTATGGCATGATGACCAGCAGGGCACAGCAGCAGTTACCCTTGCAGGCCTTATAAATGCCTTGAAAATAGTAAAGAAGAAGATCGAAGATGTAAAGATTACCATGATTGGTATAGGTGCAGCGAATGTGTGTATAGTGAGGATGCTTATAAAAGCCGGGGCTGACCCAAAAAAGATGATAATAGTAGACAGCAAAGGCATCCTGAATAGAAAAAGGGACGATATAAAACCGACACACAAAGAAAAACTCGAGTTCTGCCAGATTACCAATGCAGAAAACAGGGAAGGCGATATGGAGGCGGCCATAAAAGGGCAGGATGTCCTTATAGCCCTTTCCAAATCAGGCCCTGATGTGATACAGAAAGACTGGATATCAACTATGGCCGACAACTCCATTGTATTTGCCTGTGCAAACCCTATTCCAGAGATATGGCCCTGGGAGGCAAAAGAGGCAGGGGCAAGGGTTGTGGCTACAGGCAGGAGTGATTTCCCCAATCAGGTTAACAATTCTGTTGGATTTCCTGCAATCTTCCGGGGCACCCTTGATGTCATGGCAAAGACTATAACCGATGAGATGTGCATAGCCGCTGCATATGAGCTGGCAAAATGTGCTGAGGATAAGGGTCTGAGGGAGGATTATCTGCTGCCCACAATGGATGAATGGGAGGTGTTCCCAAGAGAGGCCGTGGCTGTGGCAAAGAAGGCAATGGAGCAGGGTATTGCAAGATTGAGTTTTTCAGAAAAAGAACTCTTCCAGATGGCAGAGACAAAGATTAAAAGGGCAAGGGATGAGGTAAACCTCCTTATGGAAAAGGGCATAATACCCCCATATAATGAGTAGACAGAGGTGTTGTATATGTTTAGGTTTATTTTAATAAAAAAGAAGGTCGAGGTGTAATATGAGAGAGATACACACAGATCAGATTATATCGGCATTGGAGGGGCTTTTTATAGATGCAAACATCAATCTATCCCAGTTTGTCCTCGATGCCTTTAATAGGGCTATAGATAGAGAAGAGTCCCCTGTGAGCAAAGAGGTTTTGAGGGAGCTCATCACTAATGCTGAGATAGCAAATAAAGAGAACATCCCCATATGTCAGGACACAGGCCTTGCAGTTACATTCCTTGAGATAGGTCAGGATGTCCATATTGTGGGAGAAAATCTGGAGGATGCTGTTGCAGAGGGTGTGAGAAGGGCTTATAAAAAAGGTTATCTCAGAAAATCGTGCTGTGACCCCTTTACGAGAAAGAATACAGGTGACAATACACCACCTATTATCCATATAAAGATAGTGCCTGGTGACAGGATAAGGATAGTAGTCCTGCCGAAAGGTGGAGGCAGTGAGAATTACGGTGAGGTAAGGATGCTTGTGCCGTCCCAGGGAAAAGAAGGGGTAAAATCCTTTGTCCTTGAGATGGTAAAAAAAGGCGGCCCTAACCCATGTCCACCCATCATAGTTGGCGTCGGGATAGGAGGCAATTTTGAGACATCTGCCCTCTTATCAAAAGAGGCGCTTATGGTTCCTTTTGGCGAGAGGAATAATGACCCTGTTATGGCAGAACTTGAGGAAGAACTCCTTGAGGAGATAAATAAGACAGGGATAGGCCCCCAGGGTTATGGTGGAACCGTAACAGCCCTGGATGTGCATGTAAAGTCCATGCCTTGCCATCTTGCATCTCTTCCGGTTGCTGTTAATATACAGTGTCATGCACACAGGATAAAAGAGACCATATTGTAGTTTAAGAGATATTTGAAGGCTTGATTTACATTGATGAACAAAAAATAAAGATGTCTTGGTAAATACGGGGGTGAAGGATGGAGATAAAGATAATAACAACACCTCTCAATGAAGAGGTTATAAAGGGATTAAAGGCAGGGGATAAGGTATTTATGAGCGGTTATATCTATACAGCAAGGGATGCAGCCCATAAGAGGTTTATCGATACCCTTGAAAGGGGTGAAGAATTACCCCTTGATATAAAAGGTCAGGTTATATACTACTGTGGGCCCTCTCCTGCACCTCCAGGTAAGGTCATAGGTGCCTGTGGGCCTACAACAAGTTCAAGGATGGATGCCTATGCACCAAAACTAATTGCCCTTGGCCTAAAAGGCATGATAGGAAAAGGGAAAAGGTCCCAGCCTGTAAAGGATGCCATATCTCAATATAATGCTGTATATTTTGGTGCAACCGGCGGGGCCGGTGCCCTTCTTTCAAAAAGCGTTAAATCTTCAGAGGTTGTGGCCTATGAAGACCTGGGCCCTGAGGCTGTAGTAAAACTATATGTTGATAAAATGCCCCTGTTTGTGATTAATGATATATACGGTAATGACCTTTATGAGATGGGCACTGCCCAATATAGAAGGTAATGCCATAGGATTTTAATGTAAACATAAAAAAAGAAAGACAGAGGTTAGGGACAATGGGAGAGATACGTATTGCTATAGCAGGCATAGGCAACTGTGCAAGCTCGCTTATCCAGGGGCTTAATTACTATTCAGAAAAAAAAGATAATGTCATAGGGCTTATGCATTATTCTATATGTGGTTATGAGCCAAAAGACATCAGGGTTGTCGCTGCCTTTGATATAGACAAGCGTAAAGTAGGAAAGCCCCTGAAAGAGGCCATCTTTTCACCGCCTAACTGCACAAAGACGTTCTGTAATGACATAAAAAACGGGGATGTTATAGTATCTATGGGTAATATCCTAGACGGTGTATCACCCCATATGAAGGGCTACCCTGAAGAAAGAACCTTCGTTGTATCAAGGCAAAAACCTGTGGATGTGGAGAAGGTCCTTAAAGAAAGCGGGGCAGACATACTGCTTAATTATCTCCCAGTTGGTTCAGAGAGGGCTACGGGTTTTTATGCCGAGTGTTGTCTGAATACAGGGGTAAGCCTTATAAACTGCATACCGGTTTTTATTGCCTCAGACAAAAAATGGGCATCGAGATTTCAGAAAAAGAATATCCCTGTTATAGGGGATGATGTTAAATCCCAGATAGGTGCAACAATTATACACAGGATGCTTGTAAAACTTTTCAGTGACAGGGGTGTTCATATAGACAGGACATACCAGTTGAACACAGGCGGAAATACTGATTTTCTCAATATGCTCAACAGGGACAGGCTTGTATCAAAAAAGATATCCAAGACAGAGGCTGTCCAGTCCATGCTCCATGTCCCCCTGTCTCCGGAGGACATCCATATAGGGCCATCTGATTATGTCCCTTGGCAAAAGGATAACAAGGTATGCTTCATGAGGATAGAGGGGAGGATTTTTGGTGATGTGCCTATGAATATGGAGTTGAGATTATCTGTTGAGGATTCACCTAACAGCGCAGGCTGTATCATTGATGCAATCAGGTGCTGTAAGGTAGCCAGGGACAGGGGGATAGGTGGTGTCCTCGAATCCATATCAGCATATACCATGAAGCACCCCATAAAGCAGATTCCTGACGACATAGCAAAAAATATGGTGGAAGAATTTATCCAGGGCAGAAGGGAGAGATAGAGGCTGTCTTGATTAGTTATAAGATAGGCCATTCCCTTGACCCTGTTATAATCAAAGTATATCGGTTTTTTTTCAGAGACAGTTCAATCAATCCCAATATATTCACCATATTAGGTGCTTTATTCGGCTATGTCTGTTGTGTCTATATTGCCCTTGGTTATCCTTTAATCTCCGGGATAGCCCTTTTACTGTCAGGTTTTTTTGACCTCCTCGATGGTGCACTGGCAAGGGTTTCGAAAAGGGTAACGCCTTTTGGCGGTTTTCTCGATTCAGTGTTGGACAGGTATACTGATTTATTTGTTCTATACGGTATCTCTATATATTTTCTCAGGCAGTCCGAGGTCATATACTCTGTTATCACTATTATGGCATCTATTGGCGTGGCCATAATACCATATGCAAAGGCAAGGGCAGAGGCAGCATCCTTAAGATGCAATACAGGTATCCTTGAAAGACCGGAGAGAATTATAATACTCCTTATAGGCCTTTTTTTTAATCTACTTCCCTATGCTGTTATTGTCACTGCAGTATTATCCCATATCACGGTTATCCAGAGGATAGTTTTTGTATGGAGAGAATCCAATAAAAAACTGGATTAAAATGATAAAAGACATATTGTTTGCATCAGAGGAAGAGGTAAATCCTCTATATTTTGCAGGACGGGTTATTCTTTTCATCGTCATCCTGATATTTGGCCTTAGATACATCTTCTCCCCTATTGACCCGGAATATTTCAGCGAATCATGGATGTATTTTTTTCTCCATTACATAAATCTACCGTTTCACGAGGCAGGTCATATTATATTCTCTTTTTTCGGTGAATTTATGACTACCCTCGGCGGTAGCCTCATGCAGATATTAATCCCAATAATCCTGCTGGTTATATTTCTCTATCGAGGCAATGCCTATGCCTCATCTATAATGCTCTGGTGGACAGGTCAGAGCTTTATTGACCTCGCACCTTATATAGATGATGCAAGGGCACAGAGGCTTATACTCATCGGAGGTATAACAGGAGAAGATGTCCCCGGTATCCATGACTGGAATAATATACTCGGGGCAATGGGGTTATTGAAGCATGACCATACCATTGCCCTCATCTCCTTCTTTTCCGGCAAGACCTTGATTATTCTTTCTTTTATCTGGGGAATTATTATTCTGTATCACCAATACAAAAGATTAGCTTAAAAGGGCTAAAAACCCCTAACTTTAATCTTTTGGAATGTGATAGTTACTTCTTGCCTGCACTTCGCTTTGAGGCTTTCAGTGGATTAATCTTCTGTTCCTCTGTCTTCTGGACCTTCTTTACATAGGTTGCCATGGGGCAAGTCCCCTTCTGCCATTTCTGGGCAGGGTATGGGAAACTCAGACAGTATTTACCGGTCTCAAACTCAGCTATCCTTGTGCAGCCTTCACAATTTTCCACTATCGTGTAACACTGTCCCCCATTATATGAACACCCTGTCTTTTTCATAAAAATACACTCAACACCAGGTTTTAATGTTTGGCACTGCATAACGGCATCACCTCCTAAAAAATATATAAAAGCCAGAATAAAAACAATATTTTTGTAAAAAAGTCAATACAAAATATGCTATAAAATTCAATGTGTAAGAGAGACCTGCAGAGTTTTGCAAGATCTTGATTCTGTACATAAAAAGGGAGGGAATATGATATACAAACCCAATAGGTTAAGGATTGTTTTACTGTGCTTTTTTATAATCTCATTGCTGTCGTATTATGATTACATCTTTGCAGCAGACCAAAGGTCTTCTGGTGTGGAGGACCAGACAGGTATTGAGGTGACGGTCTATAACAGCAATATAGGTCTCGTGAAGGACAAAAGACAGCTAAGGCTTGATAAAAAGGGCATTGTAGAACTCAGATTTATGGATGTGGCATCAAAGATTATACCTGAAAGCGTAAGCATAAAGCCCATCACGAATCCTAATAATTTCTCTGTACTTGAGCAGAATTATGAATATGACCTGTTAAACCCTATGAAACTTGTGGATAAGTATGTAGGTAAACAGGTGAAACTCCTGTCAAAAAACCCTTATACGGACAAAGAAGAGGTGGTTACCGCAACTATACTGTCCAATAATGATAATAACCCCGTGTATAAGATAGGAAACGAGATAACATTCAACTACCCTGGCAGGATTATATTCCCGGAGGTGCCTGCAAACCTTATATCTAAGCCCACACTTGTCTGGCTCCTTGATAACAGGGTGACATCAAAACAGGACCTTGAGGTTCTCTATCTAACCAATGGAATAAACTGGCGCTGTGACTATGTCCTTGTGCTCAACAACAATGATACAAAATCAGATTTATCAGGTTGGGTAACAATAGATAACAAAAGCGGTGCATCATATAATAACGCAGTTTTAAAGCTTGTGGCAGGCGATATACACAGGGTAAAGACCAAGCGTGTCATGGAGGCAGATACTGCAGTTTTTATGAAACCCACTGCTGCCCCTGCATTCAAGGAAGAGGCTTTTTTTGAATATCACATCTATACCCTTGATAGAAAATCTACGATAAAACAAAACCAAACAAAACAGATAAGCCTGTTGAGCGCACAGGATATACCGGTAAAGAAAGAATTCATATATACGGGCAGGGATTACTATCTGTTAAATCTCTATAGAGACCCTATAAAGACAGACAAGGTAGGCGTATTTATAGAGATGGCAAACAAAAAGGAAAACAATCTGGGCATGCCTCTGCCAAAGGGCATATTAAGGGTGTATAAATATGATAGCCAGGGTAGCCTCCAGTTTGTCGGTGAGGACTCCATTGACCACACGCCAAAGGATGAAAAGATAAACATAAAACTCGGGGATGCCTTTGATGTGGTGGCATCAAGGGTCCAGACAGGTTATGAAAAGATCTCTAAAAACATAATAGAGGTTGCCTTTGAGATATCTCTGAGGAACCATAAAAAAGAGGACATCACTGTAAAGGTTATAGAGACCATGACAGGGGACTGGAAGATACTCGAGTCATCCCATGAATATAAAAAGAAAGATGCATTTCATATTACCTTTGATGTCCCTGTAAAAAAGGATAAAGAGATTAAGCTGACATATAAGGCAAGAGTTAGATATTGAGTCTATGGGTGATGTGTATATAGGGACAAGCGGTTTTTCCTTTGATGACTGGAGGGGTAATGTATACCCAAAAAATATAAAAAGCTATGAGATGCTGCCTTTTTATGAAAGGGAGCTGGGATTTAATACCCTTGAGGTCAACTATACCTACTATACACTACCTTCACAAAAGACCATGGAATCCTTTTACAAAAGGACATCCGATAGTTTTACCTTTGTTGTTAAGGGCTATAAAGGCATAACCCACACCAGGGATGGGTCATTCAAAAGGTTTTGCACTGCCTTCAAAGACGGATTAAAACCCCTTGGAAATCGTTTAAAGGCTATACTTTTTCAGTTCCCCTATGCCTTTAGCCCCAAAGATGAGAACATCAGACACCTTGAGACAATAAAAGAGGAGTTTAATGGCTACGAGTCTGTTATAGAATTCAGAAATGAAAGATGGTTGAAAGACAACTACATTGACTTACTAAGGGATATGTCCATGGGTCTTTGTATTGTTGATGAACCAAAGATAAAAGGGCTTATGCCTTATTACCCTGCAATAACCTCAAGAATCGGCTATTTCCGTTTCCACGGGAGAAATGAGAACTGGTTTAATGCACCTTCAGAGGTAAGGTATGATTATCTATATTCAGAAGAGGAGATTAGAGGCTTTATCCCATCAATAAAGGACATCTCCAGGAAGGCAGATATCACATTTGTGTATTTTAATAATTGTCACCTTGGCAAGGCAGTAAAAAATGCCCAGAGATTAAAAGAATTATTAGCAGAAGATTGACCACTTTATCTGTTTTTTATTGCAACAAGGTATTCAGAGGCATCAAGATAACCATCATTGTTTTTATCGTATTCCCTGAATCTCTGCATAGTGAGACCTGGCATAACAACGCTTAATTCAACAGGGGTTATCCTGCCGTCATGGTCATTATCAACATCCCTAAAGCTGCTACCCGGTGTCCTTACCCTCTGGAACCTGGCAAATCTATTATCCTTTTTTGTATCCTTTTTCTCTATCCTTTCTTCTTGTTTTGCCATCGATAATTTGCCTGATGATTTTAATACCTTCACCCCAGAGGGATAATACACTATCTTAACCCAATCCCCTGTCTTTATCTCATGGATACCTCTGTACCCTGTAAAAGATGGATTCGATATATCAAGGCTTATGGGTTTCCCGCTAACCCTGAGGATTAATATCCTGCTCTCTGTATTGACCTTTAAGACCTGACCGGATATAAAGGTTTTTGTAAGGCCCTGGGATGGCATAAACAGTAAAATAACTGAGATAAAAAGTGTGGGTAATAGAAAAGTCAGCTTACACATGGCCATTATATCATCACTATATAACTGCTATTGTCAACAGTTTTCAGTTTTTTTGGAATAGTTTCTGTTAACATACAGATAAAATTAGTTGACAATAGTCTACTTTTCTTTTCTAATAATTGAGTTTGAATTTTTGGAGGATTTTATGGATTACGGTCTTGAAGCATTGAAGGATAAGGCAATTAAAAAAAGGAATATTGACTATGATGATGCCATGAGATTATACAGTGCAGGGCTTAACAGACCATTTACGATTTTTGCCTATGCAGCAGAGATTATGGAGTTTTTCAAGGGAAAGAAAATCTCACTGTGCTCCATTGTAAATGCAAAATCTGGTTTGTGTCCTGAAAACTGTAAATTTTGTGCCCAATCAAGCCATCACCATACAGATGCAGACATATACCCCCTTTTGCCTGCCCAAGAATTAATCAAAAGGGCAAAAGAAGCAAAAGAGCATGGTGCCCGTATGTTCGGTATAGTAACAAGTGGGACGCAGATAGATACAGAGGCGGAATGGGAGACCATAGAGGAGGCAATAAGGGGTATAAATGCAATAGGGATCAAGCCCTGTGGCTCCCTGGGCATGCTGGATGAATCAGGGGCAAGGAGGCTAAAAGAGGCTGGTCTTTTCAGGTATCACCATAATCTTGAGACAGCAAGGAGCAATTTTGACAATATATGCACAACCCATAGATACGAAGAGGATATAGAGACCATAAAAAATGCAAAAAAAGTAGGTCTGAGTACATGCTGTGGCGGTATAATAGGCCTTGGCGAGACCATGGAACAGCGTATAGAGCTGGCATTTACCATTAAGGAACTCGATGTGGACTCTGTCCCAATAAATATACTAAACCCCATTAAAGGGACACCCCTTGAGAACCAGCCTCTCCTTTCACCAATGGAGGTGCTGCTTACCCTTGCCTTATTCAGGTTCATACTCCCTGATAAGGATATAAAGGTCTGTGGTGGAAAAGAAAGGAATCTCAGGCAATTATTGCCTCTTGCAATTGTTGCCGGTTGTAACTCACTGATGACAGGCAATTATCTCACCACACCTGGGAGGGATGCATCCTCTGATATAGAGATGGTTATGGACCTTGGATTTTACCCTGACATATGAGATATACCTCAGGGCTCGATGTCCTTGATGCCTCTGGCTTATAGATTGTTACCTTTTTGAATATCGTCTTTAGGTCTGTATTTATAGGCTTGAATGTGTCGGTAAAAAAAGACTTTAAAAGGAATATACCGCCTTTTTTCAAAGAGCCCTGTACAATACCTTTTACTGCCTCGTAGAGTTCATAGATATTTTTATCGTCTGTCTCTCTTATGCCTGTCAGGTTGGGTGCTATATCGCATGTCACCAAATCAAATGATTCAACGGAATTTGTCTCCATTATCTTTTTTATATCCGCTGTTTTAATGTCAGTCTGGATGGTCTTTATGTTTTCTTTGTTAAGGGGCGGGGTAGGGAGTATGTCTATCCCAATAACAAGGCCTTTTTCGCCAATAATATCTGATATATACTGCAAAAAACTACCCGGGGAGCAACCGAGGTCAAGGACAGTATCACCACTCTTTATTAACCTGTATTTTTCCTGTATCTCCTTAAGTTTATAGATACTTCTTGCCCTGTAGCCATCTTTCTTTGCCTTTTTAAAAAATGTGTCTCTCAGTTCATTTTTCTTCATATGGCCTGACAATAAGGTTTGTTTGTTCTTCCTCTTCTTCCTTTGCCTCGACAAGCATATTTAATGTTTTTTCAATAAGAATCCTGGCTATATCCTTTGTTGTATTATCTTTTTTAAGGTTTTCAATAAGGGCCTTATAATATGGATATTCCTTGTGAAAGTGAAAGATTAAGGCATAGTTTTCCATTGTCCTTTTTATATGAGGCAGCAAACGCTTTATCCTATCAGACTCTATAAGTGAATTGATAAAGTTGTCTTTTTTCTCTGCAATCATATATGGCGGTAATATGATAGATGGTTTTTCTATATCCATGTATTTTTCTAAGTCATCCTCCATGCCCTCCCATTCAGGGAGAAAAGATTCAAAAAAATCATGGTCCAGGATATCCTCAAGGCTTATTGTCTGGACTACATCAGGGGTAGGTAGATAATAGATATCCTCAGGTTTTTCAATATCGCTCTGGATATTCTTTAATCTCTCATAAAGGGTTTTGGCCTCCTCCCTGAAAATACCTGATTTAATAGATGCCTCATTTATTACATAGCTGGCGAATTTGGGAGATACCTCAGCAATTGTGAGATGTTTTGGTAGGTTAAACCTTTCTCTATCAAAAATCTTATCAAATTCAGGTTTTTTCGTAGGCATTATATTCAAATTAGTTAAACCCTCCATAAAATCTATATCACCATCAACAATAATATAATCCTTGCCTTTTAAATTAATACCTACTATGGCAAACATCTCATTATTCTGGTCATAATTGCTCATGTACCCAAAATGGGAGGGCTTTATCTCGTATTTTTTTAGGACTGGCTCACCTTTTTCTTGAGGCTCATCCACCTCAACCCCGACTGTCCTTAATTTATAGATGGCCTTTCTTATGATTTTTTTTAAATCCTTTCTCTCTTCCCCTTCATAAATGAGGTTAAGAAACCTGCCAGCTTCCTTGGTCTTTATTTTCGCAATATTATTCAATAATATTAATTTATCTTCATAAGAAAGCTTATAAAATAAATCAATACTGCTTTCTAAATCGCTGTTATTATTAATATTATTAATGATAGTGTCAATTGTTGTTTCATCCATTGTATAATCACCTTTTTTTATTTTTTTAAAGAACCTGATTTTATATCAATTCCTTATCTGCCTTTCGTCGATCTTGAAGCAGCTACCTTTGAATGTCTTTGCGTAGGTCTTCATCTTTGAGGCTGTCTCTTTTATCTCTCCATAATGGGTAAACTGTATATATCTGTTGTGTGTTATGCCTATAGATATTGTCATAAGGGGAAATAGCCTTTTATTCCCCTGTCTGTCTGTTGATTCTATAAATCCTCTCTCCCTGTCTTCTATGTCATAAAATGTGGGTATTATGATTTCAAAGGCATTTATTATCTCTTTAGATGCATCTTCTATAGAATCATAGTTCATCATATATACAAAATCATCGCCCCCTATATGACCAACAAAAGAACCACTTGGCTGTTTATTTTTGACAATATTTAATATAAGCCTGCCTGTTGCCTTAATAACCTCATCACCCCTGCCAAAACCATATCTATCGTTAAAAGGTTTGAAGTTATCCAGGTCAGCATATGCAATGGCGAATTCCTCTCTGTTTAACAACCTGTTGTGTATCTCCCTGTCTATGGATATATTCCCGGGAAGCCTTGTCAGGGGGTTTATTTCATTTAACCTTTTAGATCTGTGGATGGATAATCTTATGCGAAAAGCAAGATCGGATTCTATATCTTTTATCTTTAAATAGTCATCTATAAATACCCTCTCAGATTCAGGGAGATTATCATTATCAAAAATCAACGCAATAAAAGATATGGACCCGAAGATAGGGTCAGATTTTATCTGATTTATGGCATCGAATGTATAATCATCACAGTTCTGGATATCCACTATAACTACAACGGGTATAGAATCATACAAAAAACTGAATATGCTTTTTATATCCGTTAAACATATAAGTTCAAAGTTATGGGCCAACACTTTTTCTGTCTTTTCTTTAACATGAGCATCTTCTGTAATGAGAACGATTTTTTGCATGATAGTCTGTTTTATTCAATAAAAAGTTCGTTTGCCATTCCCATAGATTCTTCCAGTTCCTTGAGAATCTCTTTTATGTCATTATTACTAAGATTAAGCAATGCCCATGCAGTCTCATTAACAGGGGGCACTGTTCTGTCTCCTGCAAAGCCAAAACCCCTGCCCCTCACCAATATATCAGCGAGATGGACTATTGATGTCTCAACAGGAAAATTTCTCGAGATATGGGGTTTGTGATGATAGCCTATTATCTCTATGAGATTTCTTGGGAAACTCCACTTTTCTGCCATCCACTCTCCTGCTGTGGCATGGTTTATATTAAAAAGTTCCTTTTCTGCATCCATTATAGGAATATTTTTTTTATCCGCAGTACTCATGGCGGTCTCATAATACCCCTGGAATTGAAGTATTAGGGCGACTTTTCCTATGTCATGTAGAAGCCCTGCTATTGATGATTCTTCCGGTTCTTTTAGTCCCTTTTTCTTTGCCATTAGCCTCGATGTTATGGCACAGGCAAGGGAATGTTCCCACAGTCCCATCATTACTTTTTTCATTAGGTCATAGACAGAGACACTCAGGAGAAGACCCTTTACAACATTGAGGCCGAGGAGGATAACAGCCTGATTTACCGAATATATCCTTCCCGGAAATCCATATATTGGAGAATTTATCATACGCAATACCTTGGTTGTAATAATGGGGTCATGGGATATGAAGTGACCTATGTCATTGAGGGATGTTGCAGGGTTTTCCAGCATCTTCAAAAGTTTCTTTAATACATTAGGGATAGTAGGTAGGGTATTAATCTTTTCTATGCTGGAACGAATAGTTCGGATGTCAAGCTCATTCATAAAGACGCTCGATATGTTCTTTGATTATTTTTTTTATAGTGTCCATATGGGGGTATGATATTGCATATTTAAACCTCTCTTCTAATGCCAAGATCATCTCCTCTTTTGTCTCCTCAGGCTTTGAGTCTCCTTTTATCTTGACACTCTCTATCCTGAGATTCTTTATCTTTTCTATTAATGCCTCAGTGAGTTCAATGCCTTCATTAATAAGGACCAGACCATGTTCATTGGTTATAGGTTCTGCGAGGCACATACCAACAACAAGCCTATCAACAGTTATCTTTGGCATATTGACTCCATTGAGATTTTCATTTTAAAACCTTACAATACTTTGCATATATAAAAACTTAAATTTTTTTTCTATGCAAGAGAATATTTACAAATTATCTTGACCATGCCTTGCATATGAACGTAAAATAGACTGCTTGATAAAAGGATAAAAATTTGAAAATAAGGGGTGAATAAATGGCAAAGATAGATGATGGCTTATATTTTATTCAGGGACAGGATGACTTTATCCCGGATTCTCATACATACATAATAGGTGAACCATCTTCAATGGACCTATCCATTATAGATGTGGGGCTGACAGGCAAGGGTAGATATAAGATCCAGTCCATGATAAGAGACGGCATTAAACCTGAGGCTGTAAAAAGGATTATTTTGACCCATACCCATATGGACCATATAGGTTGTCTCTCCGAGATATTAAAGGAGATGCCTCATGCAGAGCTATGGGTGCACAGACTCGAGGGAGAACTGCTTGAAAAAGGCGATGATAGGGCTGTCTATGGCATGGAGATGTTCAAAGGTATGTGCCAGATGCAGTATGGACTAAAACCTGATGCCTTCAGGTTCAAGGTCCACAAAATGCTCGAGGGTGGCGAAAAACTAAATATAGGCAATATGGAATGGGAGGTAATCCACATACCAGGACACTCACTCGGCGGTATTGCCCTCTACCATAGAGAAAAAAAGGTCCTGATCCCGGGCGATGTGGTATATGCAGATTATGCAATAGGCCGCTTTGACCTATTTGGGGCAGATGCCTCAGCCCTAAAAAAATCCCTTATCAAACTATCAGGGCTTGATGTAGATATGCTCCTGCCAGGACACAACCAACTTGTAAAAGGGCTGCCCTCTGATTATATAGCAAGAACAGCCAAGATGTGGGAGGCATATCTTATATAATAGGATTGTGGGGATACTTCTCCTGCTAAAGGATGATGAATGTTATAAATAAAAAAGTCTGTAGTCTTTAATCTGTCGGCTATAGTCTAAAAATCTACCGGCAGACATTCTCAAAAAGAGCACCTAAAATGGAGATAAGAGAAGATAAGCGTGTTCTTACGCCTGATGTTATCTCGTCCTCCCTTGCAGGCTCTTGGGTTTTAGAGTTTGCATCGATTACAGATAGTATTCTATATTGTCTTTTTTTGCAGTCCAGCTCAAGGTGTATCTTCTCTATATCCTGTTCAACTTCATCCTCAACCTTTGCCCTTTTTTGCCATACCTGGATTATATCTTTTTGGGGCTTCTGGATGCTGTCTTTGTCAAAATAATATTTTTCTTCGTCCTGGGAATTATAGAATAAGACCCAATTCTCTCCATATGCCTTGTTAGAAACATGGATTAGGAGAAAAAGGGAGAAAAACAAAACCGGTAGAATATATCTATTAATGGTTTTAATGCTGTTTATGCCTTTTTTATAACTCAAAGTGTTCAAGCTGATCAAGGACATACCTCCTCATCTCCTGTGGGGTGGGATTTTCAAATAAAAAAGTGCCGTTTTCATACCAGGGGATAAGGATATCAGTGAGAGTGCCCCCACAGCTACACTTGAGGTCAACATCTCTATTCATAGGGACAATCATATCAGCATAACAGTTCTGACACCTGAGAACCCTTTTTGCCCCTGACATCTTGCCTCTTTTTGCCAGGGGCTTGCCTTCTATCTCTATAATATCCATAGCAAAATCTATTACCCTTGCATTCGTGATGGATGTCCCTACACCATAGGCATCTACAAGGGGATTTAACTGTTGTATCTTATATTCATCTACGCCACCGCTTACAAATATCTTTACATGTTCAAAGCCCCTTATATCAAGCTCCCAGCGCACCTCTTCTATTATCTTCAGAAAATCACCCCTCCTTGTTGAGGGTGTATCAAGTCTTACCCCATAAAGCCTTTCTTTTAATGCCTCTGCCACCCTTATTGCCTCTATCTTTTCATCATTAAAGGTGTCTATTAGGGAGACCCTTTTGAATCTTTTATCTATAACCTCATCAAATGCCTTTGTTGCCTCAACAGTATCGCCGATTAATAGTATAAGGGCATGGGGCATAGTCCCGGCAGGCTCTTCCCCTAAGACCTCTGCGTCATACACAACGGATACACCGTCACAACCCCCTATAAATGCACTCCTCTCTATCATGGGTGCTATGGCAGGGTGTATTCGTCTTGCACCAAAGCTCATCACAGGTCTTTTACCTGCTGCTTTTTTGCATCTTGCTGCCTTTGTTGCAACACCTGAGGATTGACATATAAGCCCGAGTATAGTGGTCTCCAGTATACCAAATTCTGTATACATACCCTCAATCTCAAGGACAGGTTGATAGGGCTTTATAATTGTCCCCTCTTTCATTGCCCTGACCCTGATATTAAGACCCTCTATTATCCTGGCAACCTCTTCTATACCAGTAAATACAGCCCAGGATTTACCTTCAGGCAGCCTCTTTACTATAAACTCTGCCCTTACCCATTTGTCTATCCCTTTTTTCTTTAGGATATCCATGGTTTTTACAAAATATACGTCTGTAATCCTACCTTTTTTAATATCTTCAAAATCTGCTACGTAGAACATGTTCACCCCTGTTGTTAACAATTTTATTGGAATAGATATTAATCAATTTTAAAAGAGATTGTAAATAGAAATATGAGACCTTTGAAAAAGCTCTATAACCATGGGACACACCTTTAGGCCTCATGTTCGATAAAATATGGTTTTTTTAGGATTTTAGAATCCATCTTCCTTGAATTTCAAGACCTTACAGGGTCTTACAAAGGCCTTGATTATTTGTTTTTTTCAACGGTTAATAAATTATCCCGCAAAAGCTGAATTGCCCATATGTATTAAAAGTGCCTTGACATGTTAAAAAGTATTTATTTAGAATTAATGACAGGAAGATTCTTGTGAAAGTTGCTTACAAGATATGGATTGACAACAATGGCAAGGCATTTGGAGAGGGTCCATATAGACTGCTTAAACTCATTGAAAAGACAGGTTCTCTCCATAAGGCAGCATCACAGATGGATATGTCATACCGTAAGGCCCTGGGCATAATCCAGAGGGCAGAGGATAAACTCGGCATTATTCTCCTTAAAAGAAAGATAGGGGGTGAATCTGGTGGGGGTTCAACGGTTACAGGGGATGCCAGGGTATTTATGGAGAAATACGAGGTATTCATAAAAGAACTTGATGAGGCCATCAACAGCATTTTTGATAAACACTTCAAAAAAGCACAAGGCAATAGATGACAGGTATATGCGCTGTTATTTTTGCAGCAGGTTCTTCTGTCCGTCTCGGACACAATAAATTACTTATAAAGATAGATGACAAAACCGTCATAGAGAGGTCTGTTGAACCTTTTTTCAATGCTTTAATAGACAGGATATTTGTGGTTACCGGTTTTGAAAAACAAAGGATTGAGGATGTATTCAAAACTAAGCCAATAGAGATAATATATAACCCCAATCACAGAGAGGGTATGGCTTCATCACTAAAGGCTGCAATCCCTTTTATATCCCATTATGAAGGCGTCTTCTTCCAGCTCGGTGACAGACCCTTAACCGACAAAGCCCTTATAAACAGGATGCTATATACATTCTCTGAGAAAAACGCCCAGATCATAGTCCCTGTTAATAGAGGCAGAAAAGGGCATCCTGTGCTTATAAGGCCAGATAAATATCTAAAGGATATGAAAGAGGTGGAAGGGGATAAAGGGCTGAGAGAAATTATAGATAAATACATAGGAGATGTGGTATTTATAGAAGGTGATGATGGTGTCATTACTGGGATAGATACCCAGGAAGACCTGAATAAGTTGATGATGAGAGGTCATAAAATTGAAAAAGATTAAGGTTGAGGATGCAGTAGGAAAGGTCCTGGCTCATGATATAACCGAGATTATCCCGGGCAAAAAAAAGGATGTGGCATTCAAAAGGGGTAAGGTCATAGAGAAAGGCGACATAGAGAGGCTTCTTGACCTGGGAAAAAGCCACATTTATGCCTTTGATAAAGAGATAAGAGGTGTACATGAAGATGAGGCAGGGATAAGGATAGCCGAGTCCATAAAGGACGAGAATATGGAGATAGCCCCACCAAAAGAGGGGAAGGTCAGTATAAAAAGCAAGGTGGATGGGCTTTTTTATGTTCAGGCTAAACACCTTTACGAGATAAACAAGATTAAGGATATACTGCTTAGTGTTGTCCCTAACAGACACCCAGTGAAAAAAGGTGATATAGTTGCAGCAACAAGGATTATACCTTTATATATAAAGGAAAAGGAGCTCAAAAAGGTAGAGAGGATTGGAGAAAAGGGGGTCATATCCATCAAACCCTTTAAATCATTCAAGGTAGGTCTGGTTATAACCGGCAGTGAGGTTTATACAGGACGAATAACAGACGGTTCATACCTTGTTGAGGAGAAGATAAGGGGCTATGGTCTTGATATAATAGAAAAAAAGTTTGTCCCTGACAATGTCTCTAAGATCAGGGATGCCATAAAAGACCTGTTTGGCATGGGAGCTGAGATGGTTATAACAACAGGTGGGCTTTCCGTTGACCCTGATGATGTGACAAAGGAGGGCATAGAGGCAACAGGGGCAGAGGTTCTATTCTATGGGACCCCGGTCTTCCCGGGTGCCATGTTTCTCGTTGCACGCCTCAAAGGCAGGTATATCCTTGGGGCGCCTGCCTGTATATATTTCAATAGAAATACTGTATTTGACATAATAATCACAAGGATAATGGCAGGAGAGAGGATGCATAAAAACGATATGATAAAACTGTCTTATGGTGGTTTGTGCCTTCAGTGTGATGTATGCCATTACCCAACATGTTTCTTCGGGAAGGGGCCATGATGAATGATACATTAAAAGGATTAAAGATTCTTATAAAAGGCGCTGGAGAGATGGCATCAGGTATTGCCCACAGGCTCTATATGGCCCACTTTAAGAGGATATTGATGACAGAGATAGAAAGACCTATAAGCGTGAGAAGGACAGTTGCATTTTCAGAGGCTGTATATGAAAAGGTCTGGACTGTAGAGGGTGTATCAGCGGAGCTTATCACTGATTTAGGTGATATAGACTCTCTATGGGGTAGAGAAAGAATAGGCGTCATTGTTGACCCCTATTGGAAGGCCATTGATACCTTAAAACCACACATAGTTATAGATGCCATTATGGCAAAGAGAAACCTTGGGACGAAAAAAAATGAGGCGCCTGTTGTGATTGCTGTGGGGCCTGGCTTTACCGCACCGATTGATTGTCATGCAGTGGTGGAAAGTAACAGGGGACACAATCTGGGAAGGGTTTTTTATGAAGGTTCAACAGAGCCCCATACACGTATCCCGGGCCCTGTAATGGGTATTACAGAGGAGCGGGTCTTGAGGTCAAAAAAGGCAGGCCTAATAAGACATGCAAGAAGCATAGGTGATGAGGTAAAAAAAGGGGATATTGTTATGTATATAGATGATACCCCTGTTTTTGCAACCATAGACGGTATACTACGGGGACTAATCAGGGAGATCTATGTCACAGAGGATGAAAAGATAGGCGATATAGACCCGAGGACAAAAAAGGAATACTGTTATACCATCTCAGAAAAGGCGAGGGCTATTGGTGGTGGTGTCCTTGAGGCAGTGATGCACTTTTTACCCACAATTGATGTTGCTTGACGGTCTATAATCCTTTTATCGAGGAAGGTTTTTATGAACATATACAGGGCAATAGAACAATATACCAATGAAGGCAAGACAGGTATGCTTGCCACAGTCATAAGGAGGCTCGGGTCTGCACCAAGGGATACAGGTGCAAAGATGTTTATTGGTGAGGATGGAAAAACCTACGGGACAATAGGCGGTGGAAAATTAGAGCTCGATGCCATTGAAGAGTCTTTAAGGCTAATGGGAAAGGGACAGACAGAGATTTTTCATATAAGGATGAATGCAACCACTGTGGCAGACCAGGGGATGCTCTGCGGCGGAGATGTGGATATACTCCTCGAACCTGTGGACAAGAGATATTTAGAGTTGTATAGAGAGGTAGGCCAATGCATTGAAAAGGGAAAAAGGGGTATAGTAATAACAAGATTTGGACCTACAGGGTTTTCAAAGACATTTGTTGAACCAGGCAATATAATATTCGGTGACCCAATTAAAGATGAGCAACTAAATGAGTTTCAGGGATATTTTGACGAAAGAAATCCTGTCCTTATAGGTGATGATACTGTAGTCGAACCTATCCTGAGATATTCTCTTCTATATATATTCGGTGCCGGACATGTATCTCAGTTTATATCAAAGGTGGCAAAGATTGTAGATTTTTATGTTGTGGTGATAGATGACAGGTCTGAATTTGCCAATAGAGAGAGATTTCCCGATGCAGATGAGATAATAGTGGATAGTTTTGAAGATGTATTCTCGAAACTGGATTTTACAGGTAAGGAATATGCAGTTATTGTTACAAGGGGTCATAGCTTCGATGCCTATGTATTGGAGGAGGTCCTAAAAAGGGATTACAGGTATGTAGGCATGATAGGGAGTAAAAGAAAGGTTAAGATTATATTCGATAACCTTAGAAAGATGGGCTTTGAAGAGGATGTTATAAAAAGTGTTCATGCGCCAATAGGGATTGATATAGATGCAGAGACGCCACAGGAGATAGCCATCAGTATTGTTGCCGAACTTATACAGGAAAGGGCTAAAGGCTGAAATTTGGAAGAAGATTTTGTTGTAAAAAAAGACCTTGATGTCGCTGAAGTCCCTGATGTGGTAAGGGATAAAGAACTACCCATACCATTTGACCCTCTTAAAAAATATCTTGCCGAGGTCTCTAAATATCCTGTTCTGTCAAGGGAAGAGGAGTTCAAGATTGCAGAAAGGGTTTATAAATACAAAGACAAAGAGGCAGCCCACAAGCTTGTTATCTCCAATCTTAAACTTGTAGTGAAGATATCCCTCGAATATTACAATACATACCTTAATATACTTGACCTTATTCAAGAGGGTAATGTAGGCCTACTCCACGCTGTTAAAAAATATAATCCCTACAAAGGGACAAAGTTCTCTACATATGCCTCTTTCTGGATCAGGGCCTATATACTTAAATACATTATGGATTCCTGGAGTCTTGTTAAAGTTGGGACTACGCAGAGCCAGAGGAAACTATTCTACCGTTTGAATAAAGAAAAACAAAAACTCGAGGCAATGGGTATGTTTCCGGCACCCCAACTCCTTGCAAGCACCCTTGATGTAAAAGAGGGTGAGATAGAGGATATGGAAAAAAGGCTTTCATACACAGATATCTCCCTTGAATCTAAGATCCACGACGAAGGCGACGATACAGTGATGGATATGATAAAAACCGGGGAGAATGTAGAAGAGGTGGTTGCAGAGAAGGAAAAGAGCCTTATCCTTGCGGAAAGAATCAATCTTTTCAAGACAACTTTAAATGAAAAAGAGCTATATGTTTTTGAAAATAGGGTCATGGCCGAAGAACCTTTGACGCTTCAGGATATAGGGGAAAAATTCAATATATCCCGTGAGAGGGTAAGGCAGATAGAAAACAAGGTTATAAAGAAATTCAAGGATAAATTCAAGGGCGAGCTCAAAGATTTAGATTTTTAAACACTTTATCTAATACATTAACGGTCTGTTGATGACAGGGATTTTTTATCCAGTATGTCAGATTCCCATTTTTTCAAAAAAATCATATTCTTTGCTTTCCAAATTTAATGAATATAATTTAGTCATCCATAGGAGGGACATAATAGAATTCCCAAGACATTACATAGTTGACGAGTCAGCAAATGTAACAAAGGTTGTGCTGGACTATGACATATTTAAAAAGATAGAGGAGGTTTTACTCGATACGGGGCTTGTAAAGGCTATGGAAGTGGTAGAAGAAGATGAAGAGCTAAGAAATCATTAAAGCCGACAGTGGGATTTGAACCCACGACCTGCTCATTACGAGTAAATTATTTTATACTTCATTTAAAATCATAATATTTAATTAACCACTTGACATTATTAGATTTTTGTAGTAAATAATATCATGACCCTTCACTCAAAATCATTAAATTTCACCCAAAAATCATGGACAAATCATGGACAAAAATTTCAAGTATTAAAAAAACCAAAATCGCTATCATTTATGGGAAAAAAACAAATAATAGCAATAACTTATGAAATTTTTATGGACAAACTTAATAAACAAGAAAAAATGAGCAGGTCTTTTAACAAGATTAATCTAAACACATATCCACTTAAAGTGGAGATGGAGGCTATTTTATGAAATGGGAAACATTAACCCAGGGGATAAGGTTTAGGAAGCATCCAACAAGAAGAAGAGGGGTGAAATTTGATAGATACTTTTCTATTTACTATCAGTTTGAAGGAAAAAGAAAAGAAGAGGGTATAGGCTGGGAAAGTGAAGGATGGACTGAAGAAAGGGTTAAGATACTTTATAACGAACTTAAGCTAAATAGAAAATTAGGAAGATCACCCATGACATTTGAAGAATATGTGAACATGGAAAAGGAGCAACAGAAGGCTAAAAGAGACGAGGAAATAAAAAGAAAGATTGAGAGGTTAACAATTTCAGAATTATATGACGAGTATATAAAAATTGCAGAGCTTAATAAATCCAAAAGCACTATAAGGCGTGAGAAATATCATTTTAGGGATTATATACAGCCATATATAGGAAACAAAGCCTTAAAAGATGTAACTGTTATGGATATAGAGGAAATAAAAAAAAGGGCGTTGGATAAAGGTCTTGCTTATGAAAGTGTTAATCTGATTCTGGCAACAATCAGGCAGATGTTTAACTTTGCTATAAAGAATTTTATATATCCTGGCAAAAACCCTGTGAGTCTGGTGAATAAACTCAAGGGCGATAATAGAAGAATGAGGTTTTTAACTGAGGAAGAGGCTGAAAAGTTACTTTCTCTTTTAAAACTGAAAAGCGAAAAGGTTTACAGAATGGCCATGATAAGTCTTTATGCTGGTCTTAGGGCAGGTGAAATATTCAATCTAAAATGGAGTGATATAGATTTGGAAAATGAATTGATATACATCAGAGACCCGAAGAATAAGAAAAATAGGGTTGCTTTCATGGGGCCTGAAATTAAAAAATTATTTCTCGAGATGGAAAAAGGTAAACCTGATGAACCATTGTTTAAACCAAAACAGGGAAAAAAAGATAAGATAAAATGGGTATCTAAAACCTTCTCACGGGCTGTGGAGGAGCTCGGTCTCAACAATGGCATAGATGATCCAAGACAAAAGGTCGTATTCCATACACTCAGGCATACCTTTGCATCATGGCTTGTTAAGAAAACAGGTAATATCTATCTTGTAAAGGAACTGTTAGGCCACAAGACACTTACCATGACAGAGAGATATTCCCACCTTTCAGCAGATACATTAAGACAGGCCGTGCATATGCTGAGTAAGGAATCAAACATTGTCCCTCTTGATAAAGCAAGGAGGGTAAAATGATAATTCCCAGATCTCC
>JAKPCK010000028.1 GCA_029553295.1 Deltaproteobacteria bacterium
GGCAGCCGTATACCCCAGCGGTGATTCATACTATCTGAGGCAGAGACTTGCAGATAAATTCGGGATGTTGCCTGATCAATTCCTTGTGGGAAACGGTGCCAATGAGGTGATAACATTTGTTATAAAGGCATTCTGTGAAAAGGGAGACAACATCATAACAGCAGACAAGACCTTTGCCGTGTATGAATGGGTTGCCATATTCTCCGGTTTTGAGGCAAGGCTTATCCCCCTTAAGGATTTTGGCTTTGACGACAAGGCCATGCTTGATGCTATAGACAGAAAGACCAAAATCATATTCATATGCAACCCCAATAACCCTACAGGGACATACTGGGACAAAGACAGGATTAAAAGGTTTCTTGAGGCAGTGGACAATAGACAGATTGTTGTTATGGATGAGGCGTATTTCGAGTTTGTTGAAAAAGAGGACTATCCTGATTGTATGTCCCTTATCCCTATATACCCAAATCTTGTGGTATTCAGGACATTCTCCAAGATGTATGGGCTTGCGGGACTTAGGATTGGATACCTTGCAGGAAACCTCGATGTAGTAAATACCATAAGAAAGACATGTGTTGTATATTCTGTGAATTGTATAGCCCAAGAGGCAGCCATTGCTGCTATAGATGACACAGGGCATATACAGAGGACAAGAAGGCTTGTGGCAGAAGGCAAAGAATTTTTAAAAAAGGAATTAACCAGGATGGGCCTGTTTTATGTGGCGGGTGAAGGAAATTTTATTATGATAAAGCTACCCATAAGCGATACCCTTGCCTATAGAAGGCTCATGACCTATGGAATTATGGTTCGCACTATGACAGGATTCAGGTTTCCCGGTTTTATAAGGGTTACCATATCCGAGATACCGGTAATGGAGGCATTTATCCATGCCTTGAAGAAGATACTCTGATGGAGAAGACAGGGTCTATCCTTACAAAGAGGTTTATATGCCTCAATATTATATACTTTCTCGTATTCAGCAACCTTGCCATCTTCTTCAATTATTACAACTATCTGGAGACACTCCCCATAGACCATAAATGGTTTGGCTTTTTAATGGGGTTTGATGCCCTTATTGCACTCATATTAAGACCCCTTGTAAGCCCTTTCTTTACCCCAAGGAATGCACCTATTTCTATACTCTGGGGGACAATATTTGTCTTTCTTTCCCTTCTCGGATATGCAGTAGCAAAGAGTCTTATACCCATGATCCTCGTAAGGGGTATCCACGGTATAAGCATTGTTGTCCTGTCCAGTGCACTCACTGCCTATACAGTGGCGTTTATACCCCCAGAGCGAAGCGCCCAGGCATTTGGCATCATCTCGGTGAGCTTTCTTCTGCCCTATACCGTTATACCTTTTGCAGTGGAGTTCATACTGTCATGCCTGAAAAGGTATGAATTTATGTTTATATTTGCTTGTATCCTTATGGTTCCTGTGTTTCCCATACTGTTCTATATCAACAGGAGGTCAAACCAGAAACCACTGGCTATGAATCCAGGGCATACGGACAAGGTGTTTTTGAAGGACATGATCATCAACATCAAAAACAGGCAGGTGGCGTCGTTGCTTGCCATTTCAGTGGTTACCTTTATCTCTTTTTCAGCCCTCTATTATTTCCTAAAAAGTCTTGCCATACATATAGGCTCATCAGATACAGGGTATTT
>JAKPCK010000034.1 GCA_029553295.1 Deltaproteobacteria bacterium
TGATTATAGTAATAAGCTTCAAAGCCTTTTAATTACAGATTCTACTATTGCCAATCAGCATGGAACCTGAAAATATTCAGCATATACTATAATATTTTTAATTTCAACATTGATTTCATTCTGGAGATATGCGATATAATATCTATATTGCCCCCGTAGCTCAGGCGGATAGAGCAATGGATTCCTAATCCATGTGCCGCATGTTCGAGTCATGCCGGGGGCATTTATGTTTGCTTTATTTTAATCTCTTTTGCACCCCTGGCCTTTTTTAGAACCCCAGGGTCATCGGTTATCCTGCCCACAATGTTGACCTTGCTTGCCGGCACAGGTTCACTGCCTGAGCTCAAAGGTGTTGGCCCAAAAAATATGGCAAGGGCCCTACCTGGAGGCCAGTAGCCTATATCACCTATCTTGACCTCAGATGTTGCAGTCTCGTCGAGGTCGAACTCTACAGGGATTGTAAAGTAGAATTCATCACCCCATTCATTGGGTCTTGCCTCTATGGGCAGGGCATTGAGAATTGCCTCTGCACACCTGGTATCTGACAATTCAGCCTGGACAACTATATCTTTTATGGCAATGGTTATTTTTGTTGGCATGTATCTCCTCCCTCCCTGCAGGTTTCTTTTACCTCAATCTCAGAAATCCCCTTGTCCTCGGGTTTTCCTTTTACCTTCTCATACCATATGGAGTGTCTGTGTCTTGCATAATCCTCATCAATCCAGCCTGTAAACATGCTCTTTAAAAGGGGCCAGTTGGATTTGAATAATAGAACGATGGCAACGTGGACGATAAAGGCTATCATGAATAGAAAACCTGTCAGCGTGTGGACCATTGTGTTCACAGATTCGCATATAGGTGAAAGGACAATCCATTCGAGGTTCTTAAGGATCTTTATAACCCCTGTTACTGTAAGAAATAATATTATGATTCCTATACCTACATAGGCTATCCTCTGCTCAGGGAGATACTTATCCGATGGGGGCTCCTTGCCTATACCTATCATGGCTAATACAACCCTTATGCCATTTTTTACATCCCCTTTTTTAGGCAATAGGCCGAATTCCTTTCTTATGCCGTGATAGAAGATATGGAATACAACCACCATCAGGAAGAATATGGATGCAGTATAATGGACAGTGGTTACTGTGTTAAAATCACCTGTCCATGCAAACCCAGGTATCTCTGCTATGTAATACCTTTTAAAAAGGGGCAGGCAGCCAAGCCCTGTAAATAAAAGGACAATGCCCGATACAGCCATAACCCAGTGTTCAAGGACCTCTATGATTGTATGTCTCTTAATCCTTCCTGACATCTTCATCACCTCCCTTATGTACTCTTTTGGAGATAATTGCCCCCACAATAGCCCCTGCCATACCCATAAAACCCATGGATAAAACTGCCTTGCCGATGGGATTAAATGTGGTCTGGATCTTGTTTTTCACATCAACTGGCATTTTGAACCTGTCCTTTTTCTCTATGAGTGCCCTGTTAATGGCCTCAAAAGGGACTTTTGAGAGGTATAGCGTTGAAGTGCCGCCATTTTGTATATCACCGTATAGGTAGAGACCTTCTTTTTTCTTTCTTTGCTTTGCAAGCCCGTATATGTCTCTTCTCTCACCAAAAGTAAATACAGCATTGTCCTTTAATCTCTGCCTGCATGCTACAACGCAGGCAGGCTCTTCCCCCTTTTCTATCCTATCCTTGCAGAGGTCACATTTATACATGACACCACCGCCAGCATATTTAGGGAGCATATGGAGGTAGATACCCACCCCTGCCTGTCTCTGGGGGATATGCCAGGGGCAAACATCCCTGCACTTTGCACCGCCGAAACAAAGGCCCTCATTGATTACAGAGTTTCCCTGTGGCCTTTTGGTGAGTGCGCCGAAAGGACACCCCCTCACGCAGGGCGGGTTATCGCAGTGCATACACCTCCTGGGGATGAAGATGTCTCTGCCCTCTATGGTTGCCTTCTGGACAAATATCCAGTTGTAAGGGGTGAGTGTATCTATCTTATCTCTCCTATCAGACCAGTCCTCATAGGTCTTTCTTGGCCAGTATGGGAGTATGGGTTTTTTAGGTTCAGGAAACCTCTTTCTATTCTGTTCTCTACAAGCCTCTACACACTTAGGGATTTGTTCAGATGAACAACCGTCACACCTTGTGATGTCCACGAGTGTAGCATACCTGCCCTCAACTGCATGGGCATTTTCCTTAATAATCAGAGAAGACAGAAGCCCTGTTGATATGAGGAAGAATCCCCTTCGAGTTATATCCATGGCTTATACCCCCTTTGGTATTTGTTATCTCTATTATAATCACTTAATCTTTTTTTGTCATGATTATTTAGTCCATACAGGGCAGGCTATGGACTACAGGCTTAATAAAAACAAAATTTATCTTGTTATAGCGGGCGGGTATATCTCTGGGTAAGATATTTTTAAAACTCTTTATATGGCTTACTTTCAAATACCTTTCTAAAATGGAATCCATATATGGAATATGCTATTGCCTGTGGCAGGAGCTTGGGTCGCCTGAATAGAGACCAGAAAATGAGTTTCCAGTAATATCGCCTTGCCTTGTCCTTTATCCCCAGAACAATCATCGTCTTCAAAGGGGCTATAAGATAACCGAAACGGAGCAGGATTGCCTTTAAGTCAAGACCCCTTATCCTTTTTTCAAGGGGTTCATATTCCTGGAGATAGGCCTTTACCCGCTCGTAATATAACTGAGGAGAGTATATGGCTTTTACCACCCTTCTATATCCCTCGCAGAGCTTGTCGTATCCCATCTTTGGTATTATGTTTGTGGTAAAATCCGTGTTATCCCCGGAGATGTTTTCTAACAGGCGGCCTTCCCCGCGCAGACGTTCAAATAGCCTGCTGCCACGGGGTGCATTGAGCATGCCCACCATTGCTGTTATAATCCTGCTATTCTGGACAAAGTCAATCTGTCTCTCAAATGTCTCGGATGAATCATTATCAAAACCCACTATAAATCCTCCACGGACATTTAAGCCATATCTCTGTATCTTTTTTACGCATCCTATAAGGTCCCTGTTTGTATTCTGGAATTTGTTACACTCCTGGAGGGCCTTGTTGTCTGTAGTCTCAATCCCTATAAATACGGAATCAAAGCCTGCCTGTATCATAAGCCTCATCAGGTCATCATCATCAGCGAGATTAATGGATGCCTCTGTGGCAAACTCAAAGGGATATTTTCGATTTTTCATCCAGTTGATTATTGCCGGCAATACGTCCTCTTTGAGCGCTTTTTTGTTGCCGATAAAGTTGTCATCTACAAAGAAGACACCACCTCTCCAGCCTAAAGAATAGATGGCCTCCAGTTCTTTGATTATCTGGCCTACAGACTTTGTCCTTGTCTTCCTCCCGTATAGGGTTGTGATATCGCAAAACTCGCAGCTAAAAGGACATCCTCTCGAATACTGGATATTCATGGATACATATCGTTTCATGTCCACGAGTTCCCACATGGGGGTCGGTGTATTCTCGAGGCCCGGAAACTCACGGGATGTGTAGATATGTCTTGCCTGATTTTTTTCAAGGTCCCTCAAAAACAGAGGTATTGTTATCTCTGCCTCGTTTAAAACAAGATAATCTACATCTGGGAATTCTTCCGGTGCTGCAGTAAATAGAGGTCCTCCTGCAACTATTTTGACACCCACTTTTCTACACTGTTCAATAACCTCCCTTACCGATGGTTTCTGGACTGCCATGGCACTTATAAAGACATAATCTGCCCATTCCAGGTCTTTTTTCTCAAGCTTAGCTATGTTCATATCCACAAGCCTTTTGTTCCATTTCTCCGGGAGCATGCTTGCTACTGTTATAAGACCCAGTGGTGGGTGTAGGGCCTTTTTGGATATGAATCTAAGGGCATGTTTAAAGCTCCAGAATGTATCGGGGTATTTGGGATATACAAATAGTGCATTCATCTGATTTTCCTTTATATGCTCTAACCCTTCAAAAGAAGCTCAAGGATATGTCTTGAGTGCCAGAGATTTTTAGAAGGTCTTGAGACCTCAGGTCTGAGAGATAAAAAAACAAAAAAGGCAGGCTGGGAAATCCAGCCTGCCTGAGGGATTAGCCTTTTACCACATTTGACGCTGCTGGACCCTTTGGGCCGTTTACAACATCAAAGCTTACAGACTCACCTTCACTAAGGGATTTGAAGCCGCTTCCCTTAATAGAGCTATGATGAACAAACACATCTGTGCCGTCATCTTTTGTGATGAAACCAAAACCCTTTGCATCGTTGAACCACTTAACTGTTCCTTTTGACATAAAAACTACCTCACTTTTTTTTATTGAAGGATTACGGTGCTGTGTTAAGAAGATACGACAAAAATGAAAATTTCTGCGGTTACTACTAACAAATGCTTCCGAAAACTTCTTGGGCTATTATCCCACAATACTAATAAGAATGCAACATAATTATTTTTTATTTTTGAGATTTCTACTATTTTCTGTCTTTAAGGCGTGTGTAGACTGCATCGGCAAACATATCCCGGTTATTAATACCTGCCTCAGAGCCTTTAAAAGATGCCTCATCAAACTTAGCTACGATGTCTGCCATGTTTTTTTGTTCCTTAGCCCATATCCACAGCCTTTGAAAATCCTCTTCTGTGGTGAAATCATTGTTTCCTAATATAAAGCCCTTACATTTTTTACAGATATACGCCTCGAGAGAGTAAGTATTTATTGGCTTATCTATGTCATAGTCGTGCCAGCATTGACCCATATACTCTGTTATAAACCTGTCACGCTCCTCTTTCATCTATTACCTCCATGATACAGAAGATTAGTTTTGCAAGATTTTAATATCCTGTATGGGGAAAAAGCAATATTTTTGATAATAAAAAAGGCGCCCCACATGGGACGCCTTACGCTGATTTTTTGTTTTTTACTCCACTGCTATCTTTATCTCTTTCTTCTTTGTCTCCTCTGTCTTTGGCAGGGTTATCTTCAGTATCCCGTTTTTATATGTTGCCTTTACCTTGTCATTCTGGACCTGACCCGGAAGCCTGAAAGACCTTGTAAAGCCACCATAGCTACGTTCGATAACATGATAGTTCTCGTTTTCCTCTTCCTTCTCCTGTTTCTTCTCGCCCTTTATGGTCAGTACATTGTCACTTAATGAGATCTCCACATCCTTCGGGTCAATGCCAGGCACCTCTGCCTTTACTATGTAGCTGTTTTTTGTCTCGGATACGTCGAGAGATGGTATCCACTCTGAAACACCATAACCGCTTAGTGGTTTTCTGTCAAAGAAAGTGTCCCAGATATTATCCATCTCCTTCCTTATCCTCTCAAGCTCCCTGAATGGTTTCCAAAGTGTAAGTTCTGTCATACACCATCCCTCCTTTCTTGTTTAATATTCATTAGTTACGTTTCTATAAAAAATTTAATCCTGTTTTTTATTTTGTCAATACCCTGCAAATATGTATAAAAAATTTTTCAAAACAGATAATCATGTCTTAAGACTCAAACTTTTAAATGTTACTCTCCTTGCTGCAATGCTATAATACTATAATCTTATCTACTACTGAGGGGGATACATGAAAAATACGCTAAGGATATTTGTTTTTTTAATAATATTGATTGGTTGCTGGGGCATTGTTTTTGCCGGCGAAGAGATATCACGAGGCAGTGCAAAGATAGAAAACTTTACCCCCCAGGGTTTGGTTAAGAATATAAGACAGGTTACTGTAAGGTTTTCAGAGCAGATAGTGCCATTCGGCGAACTGAACCTCCCTGACCCCTTTGTTGTTAATTGTCCTGTTCAGGGCAAGGGCAGGTGGTTGGATGGGAAAAACTGGGTCTATGATTTTGATAAAGACCTTGAGGCAGGGATTATATGCCAATTCAGGCTGAAAGACCTTATCCAGAGCCTGAAAGGAAATCCAGTAACCGGGGAGAGGTCTTTTTCATTCTCCACAGGAGGGCCTGCAGTAAAGACAGTATTCCCTCCGGCAGATACCAATACCATAGAAGAACAGCAGGTCTTCATACTTGCCCTTGATGGCCCGGCAGATGAGTTATCAATAATAAAAAACGCATATTTTATCGTTGATGGCATAAAAGAGCCTGTTGAAATGGAGATATTAAAGGATCACCTAAGAGAGAGGATTTTGATGACATATCATAAAAACTATTACCCTGATAAAGAAAAATACGAGATGGTGGTGAGGCCTAAAAGGGTGTTTCCAAATAATACTACTATCCGTCTTATATGGGGTAGGGGCATAAAAACTACAACAGGTGTGCCTACAATAAAGGACCAGATATTTGTCTTTAAGACAAGGAGACCTTTTACAGCCACCTTTGAATGTATGAGGGAGAATCCAAAGGCAGGGTGTATCCCTGTATTACCCATGAGGATAATGTTTAATGCCCCGGTTGCATCAAGCATGGCAAGACAGATAGTGATAAAGGATGCTAAAAAGACCTACAGACCCAAAGTGGATGAAAATAAAGGGTTTGTGGAATATGTATCTTTTCCAGGACCTTTTCCTGAAAAGACATTGTTTACAGTATATCTCCCAAAAAATATTAAAGACGATGGGGGTAGAGCCCTGATAAATGAAAAGAGATTTCCCCTTAAGGTCAAGACAGATGCCTATCCACCCCTTGCCAAGTTTTCTTCGAGGTTCGGGATAATAGAAAAACAAGACCCTGTCCTGCCTGTGACTGTCCGTAATATTGAGGCTCAGGTGGCAGGAAGGACCCTGGAGGGGGGCACAGGGGATATATGGGTGAGGATGGAAAAGCCAAATACGGATAAGTTAATCATAGAGTGGCTTAATAAGGCTGCCTCTGCAGGGAGAACAAGGTCAATCCTCAAGGGAGAAAAAGGCACTGTATCCTTTGCACTGCCAAAACCTTCAGGACAAAAAGCCTTTGAGGTCATGGGTATACCCCTTAAAAAGCCGGGGTTCTATGTGGTGGAGATAGAAAGTAATATACTGGGGACATCCCTTATCGGTAAGGGTAAGACCATGTATTGCCCCACCACAGCCCTTGTTACTGATATGGCAGCCCATTTTAAGTGGGGCAGGGATTCATCTCTTGTATGGATTACATCCTTAAGCAAGGGTCAGCCTGTTGAGGATGTAGATGTTGTTGTCCGTAATTGTGAGGGCAGGGCATTATGGCAAGGAAAGACAGACAGGTCAGGGATAGCTATGATTGATAAGCCGCTACCTCGTCCTGATGAGCTACCACAGTGTGAGCTAAAACATGACGACGATGTCCACTATGATTATCAACAGCTTAAACCCCTCTCCTCTATAAACAGGGGCCTCTTTGTCTTTGCAAGGAAGGGCGATGACATGACCTTTGTCCATTCCGGCTGGGATGAAGGGATTGAACCTTATCGCTTCAGGCTCCCCTATGGTATGGAGAGGTCGAATATCATAGCCCATACAGTCTTTGACAGGGTACTTTTCAGGGCAGGGGAGACTGTCCATATGAAGCATTTTTTAAGGAGACATACTACAGCTGGTATGAGGTTTGCCGATGATATTGTCCCCAGAAAGTTGTTTATCCAGCATATGGGCAGTAGAGAAAAGTATGAACTACCTGTCAAGTGGGATAAGGCAAAAAGCCAGGGTGAATCAACATGGGAGATACCAAGGGATGCCAAGTTAGGCCATTATTCTGTTTTCCTCGTCTTAAAAGATGATGATACAGAGACAGGGGACTACATGACAGGGTCAGGTTTTAAAAGCGGGGAGTTCAGGGTTGAGGAGTTCAGGGTGCCCCTCATGAAGGCTATTATAAAGCCCCATACAGATAAAATAGTCCACAGAGGTGATCTGGAATTAGACCTCATGGTTGAATATCTGTCCGGAGGTGGTGCAAAGGGTATGCCGGTCAAACTGAGGTCCCAGATTCAACCCCGTTATGTATATTTCGACGAGTATGAAGACATCAGTTTTGCAAATGGTAAGGTAAAGGAAGGGATAAAGAGGCGTTCAGGCGATGAGGATATGAATCAAGACAATGAGGATCAAGAAGAAGAAAAACCAAGCATCCAGCTTAAGACCCTTGAGTTGACTCTGGGGGAAGGTGGCTCAGCAAGGGCAAGGATTGAAGACATACCCTATACAACAATGGCAAAGGACCTACTCGTAGAACTCGAGTATAATGACCCTAACGGCGAGACACAGACTGTATCGAGGCGCATCCCGGTCTATCCATCCCATATCCTTTTAGGGATAATGACAGATACATGGGGTGGCGAAAAGCAGAAGGTTAAGTTCCAGGTCCAGGCTATTGATACATCAGGGAGGCCACAAGAGGGTGTGGCTATTACATCCCATATATATAAAAGGGATTATTATACCCATAGAAAGAGGCTTGTGGGGGGGTTCTATTCATATGAACACGTAAGCGAGATAAGACGGATAGCTCAAATATGTAAAGGGACTACAGACAAGAGAGGTATGCTCTTATGCGAGGTCACATCGCCTGTGACAGGCAGTGTAATCATAGAGGGAATGGCAGAAGACAGACAGGGAAACCCTTCATATGCAAGGATGGACACATGGATTGCTGGAAAAGACGATGTGTGGTTCGATGTAAGTGATACGGACAGGATGGACTTGATCCCTGAAAAGAAGAGATACGAGCCCGGGGAGGTAGCCACATTTCAGGTAAGGATGCCCATGAGGGAGGCCCATGCCCTTGTGACTGTGGAGAGGGAGGGCATTATTGATGCCTTTGTGACCAGGGTCTCAGGCAAAGACCCTGTTATTAAGCTGCCCATCAAGGCTGTATATGCCCCCAATGTCTTTGTATCTGTCATGTGTCTGAGGGGCAGGGTAGGGGATATAAAGCCTACTGCCATGATTGACCTTGGTAAGCCTTCATACAAACTGGGCATAACAGAGGTCTATGTGGGATGGAAGGCCAATGAGCTCCATGTGGATGTCAAGACAGATAGAGATATTTACAGGGTGCGAGAAAAGGCGGTTGTAAAGATCAAGGTTAGGACAATAGATGGAAAGACACCGCCAAAGGGGACTGAGGTGGCGGTTGCTGCAGTTGATGAGGGCCTTCTTGAGATCCTGGATAACAGGACCTGGGACATACTGGGGCGTATGATGCAGAAGAGAGGTTATGATGTAAGGACATCTACTGCCCAGATGCAGGTGGTGGGAAAGAGACATTATGGTCTCAAGGCCCTGCCCCATGGTGGAGGAGGGGGGAGACAGATAACAAGAGAGCTTTTTAACACCCTCCTTTTCTGGGATGGAAGAGTCACCCTTGATGAAAAGGCAGAGGCATCAATAACCATACCCCTTAATGACTCTATAACCGGTTTTGTTGTTGCTGCTGTTGCCAGTGGAGGCCAGGAACTTTTTGGCAGTGCCAGGACAAGGTTCCAGACTACCCAGGATATTATAATATCTTCAGGTCTGCCTGAGATGATAAGGCAGGGCGATAGATTCAAGGCCAGATTTACTGTGAGAAACACAACGAATGAATCTATAGGGGTAGAGATACATGCAGGTATAAAACAGACAAGGTCTTTAGGGGCGCTGCCAGCAATATCTGAGAAGATAGGGGCAGGGGAGGCAAAAGAGGTGGGGTGGCATATAACTGCCCCTGAAGATACTGAAAAAATAACGTGGGAGGTGGCGGTAAAGGACAAAAAAGGTGTAGTCCTTGATTCCATGAGGGTCACCCAGAGGGTTGTCCCTGTTACCCCTCCCAGGGTTATCCAATCAACTTTGATGAGGCTGGAGAGGGATTTAGAAATGGATGTAAGAGTGCCTCAGGGGGCTATACCAAAAAAAGGCGGGCTAAGTGTCTCCATAAGACCCAGGCTTTCTGCTGAGACAAGGGCAATAACTGAATATATGAGGCAATACCCTTATTCATGCCTTGAGCAGAAGGTTTCAAAGGCAGTTGCCATAAGCGATGAGGCAATGTGGAACAAGGTGATGGCAGAGGTACCATCCCATCTTGATGCAAATGGTCTGGTAAAGTATTTTCCCCGCCAGTTTTCAGGTAGTGACATCCTGACGTCTTACATCATAGCCATAGCAGATGAGGCAGGTTTAAAGATACCCGGGTCAATAGAGACCCGCATGCTCCAGGGGCTAAAAAACTTTGTTAACGGGCGATTTTTGGATATACAGGGACTTGGCACAGCAGATATCTCCATTAGAAGACTCTCTGCCATAGAGGCCCTATCGAGAAAAAAGATGGCAGAACCATCTATGGTGGAATCTATAGGTATTGACCCGGAGCTGTGGCCTACATCGGCGGTTATTGACTGGATTAATATATTAAAGAGGGTTTCGGGGATTCAGAATAGAGACATAAGGATGAGGGAGGCAAACCAGATATTGAGGTCAAGACTCAATCTCCAGGGGACAACCATGGGTTTCTCTACAGAGAAGAGAGATAATCTGTGGTGGCTCATGACAGGGGTAGATGTAAATACCATAAGGACCATCCTTACTTTTCTTGATGAGCCACAATGGAGAGACGATATACCGAGGCTCATAAGGGGTATGATAGCCCGACAGAGGGCCGGGAGATGGCAGACCACTACAGCCAATGCATGGGGGGTTGTGACATTAAAAAAGTTTAGCAGTAGATATGAGAAAGAGCCCATAACAGGGATTACGAGGATTACTTTAGATAATGCCCAGAATGTTCTGGATTGGAATAGACACAAATCAGGGGAGGGCTTTCTATATCAATGGCAAAGGCATACAGCAAACCTCCATGTCGCCCATAGTGGCAGTGGATATCCCTGGATTACTGTATCGAGTATAGCCTCTATCCCCAGAAAAACTGAGGTCTCAACAGGTTTTAAGATTAAAAAGTCCATATTGCCTGTTGAGCAAAAGATAAAGGATATATTGAGCCCGGGGGATGTAATGCGGATAAGGCTCGAGATAGAATCTCAGGCAGATATGACATGGGTTGTAGTCTCTGACCCTGTGCCTGCCGGTGCAAGAATTATAAAGGGTGGTCAATCAAGGGGTTCAAATATACTTACAAGAGATGAAAGGGACGACAATTGGGTATATCCTGTTTTTGAGGAACACTCCTTTGAGGCATTCAGGGCTTATTATAGCTTTGTCCCCAAAGGTATGTGGTCTGTGGAATATACAATCAGGCTGAACAATGAGGGGGTTTTCAATCTCCCGGAGACAAGGGTAGAGGCCCTTTATGCACCGGAGATGTTTGGCGAGATACCCAATAAGCCCCTCTCAATAAATAATGCAAGATAAATAGGGATAGCTAATGGGCAGAATAAGGCATAGAAGGATTTTATATTTCCCCGTCTTTCTGGTAGCATTGCTATTAGCCCTGTATATCTTTGCTGATTACAACAAAGGACAAATATCAGAATTTAAGGATATATATCAGTCCTATAGGAAATCAGATGCCATCCTTAAGGACAGACATGGTGAGATACTCCACGAATACAGGGTTGATTATCAGGCAAGGAGACTCGAATGGACAGGATTGGATGATATATCCCCATCCCTTATAAAGGCTGTTTTATATTCAGAAGACAAGAGGTTTTACAGCCACAGTGGTGTCGATATCCTGGCATTTTTAAGGGCATCGGTCCAGAATCTCGTATCCAATAGAAGAATCGGGGCAAGCACCATTACCATGCAGCTTGCATCCATGATGGATAGAGGTTTAAGATCAGGGGGGAGGAGGTCTGTTTTAAAGAAACTGAAACAGGTGCTTGCTGCCTGGGAGATAGAGAAGAGGTGGTCAAAGAAACAGATACTCGAGGCATATCTGAATCTTGTATATTTCAGGGGTGAACTCCAGGGGATTGCAGCAGCATCCAGGGGTATATTTCAGAAAAAACCAGATAGTCTAAGCCCTGAAGAATCCCTTGTCATTGCCTCCCTTATCCGTTCACCCAATGCAGGGCTGGAGGATATTGCAAGACGGGTAAAGGCACTTAATATGTCTATGGGAGCAGGTATCCCTGACAAGAGGATTGACAATACAGTAATGCAGAACCTCTCAACACCCTATAAGATAAAACCTGCAGTGTCTATAGCGCCCCATGTGGCAAGATACCTCATAAAAGATGAACAAAGAGAGGTTGTGTGCACACTGGATAGACGTATTCAGATGTTTGTCACAGAGGTCTTAAGGGGGCACATATCAAGGCTCAGAGACCAGAATGTCACTGATGGGGCAGCCATTGTTGTAGATAATAGAACAGGCGATATCCTTGCATATGTTGGCAATTTAGGTGTTGACTCCTCTTATGTGTATCTGGATGGTATTCGGGCAAAAAGGCAGGCAGGCTCAACATTAAAACCTTTTTTATATGCCCATGCCTTTGACAGGCTTCTTCTTACCCCGGCATCAGAGTTGATTGACTCACCCCTTGACGTGACCACTGAGATGGGTATATATAGGCCAGAGAACTATGACAGGGGTTATAAGGGCCCTGTTACAGCCCGTATTGCCCTTGCGTCATCCCTGAATATCCCTGCTGTAAAGGTTCTTATGCTTTTAGGCCAGGATGAGTTTGTAGGTAAATTAAATGAGCTTGGTTTTAGTGATCTAAAAGATGGTGAATACTATGGATATTCCCTTGCCCTGGGGACACTGGATGTGAGCCTCTATGAACTTGTTAATGCATACAGGACCATTGCCAATAACGGCATGTACAGCAGTCTGAATATTGTTCCAGGCTCAGGTCATATAGAGAAAAAAAGGGTATTTTCTAAGCAGGCATCCTTTATAGTCTCGGACATCCTTTCAGACAGGGATGCCCGTAGCCTTACCTTTGGCCTTGAAAATCCACTCTCCACAGGTTTCTGGAGTGCGGTAAAGACAGGGACAAGCAAGGATATGAGGGATAACTGGTGTATAGGTTTTACAGAGAGATATACCGTAGGTGTATGGGTTGGCAATTTCTCCGGTGAATCCATGTGGAATGTAAGTGGTATTGCTGGTGCAGCACCTGTTTGGCATGAGATAGTAAGGTAT
>JAKPCK010000041.1 GCA_029553295.1 Deltaproteobacteria bacterium
ATAGAGGACTGCTGCCAGGGCTATGCCCAAAGAGATGTTTTTTAGGCTCCACTCTTCCCATTTAAAGGCCATGCCGCCGCAGACAAAAGAGATGATACCCAGGATGACTGTATTGAAAGACATCATAAGCCAGAAGTTAAAGGGTCTTATAACAAACACAAGATACCACAGAAAAAAGGCAAGGGCAACAGACAAAACAATATACAATGCATTACGACCTGACCCTGAGATCATCCTGTTAACGGATAAAGAGGTGCTTGGCAAAAAGGGATATGAGGAAAAGCATGCCAAAGGCAGAATGGAGCTGGGCAGTTGCGGCATCTATCATGGCAAACTGGTTTTCGCTGACCTGTTCCTTGGCATTTACAAGCCTTATCAGTTTTATTGCCAGGGGTAGCGAAAGAAGTGTTATAAGGGATATGGCAGGTAATCCATTAAAGACGATAAGCAGTATTACGGATAAATATGCGCCCAGGACGAGGATATGATACATGACCTTGGAGTTGCTTTCACCGATGAGTATGGGCACTGTCTTTATGCTAACCGCTATATCATTCTTTATATCCCGGAGGTTGTTACCATGAAGGACCGCATCCACGAGAAAGGCCAATGGTATTGCATATAGAACCGGGGTCCAAGAGAATTGATGGGCCTGGACAAAATATGCACCTAAGGTCATGGCAGGCCCGAATGATACAAATACTGCCAAATCACCCAGGGCATGATACTTAAATGAAAAAGGCCCTACTGTGTAAAAAAAACCCAGTATTCCACCAACAAGGATAATCCATATCAAGAAACGGCCGTTAGGCACTGAATATGCAAGATATATACCTATGGATGTTGCAATGATATAGGCGATTATAGAGCCCTTTAACACCTCTTTAGGCTTCATTAATCTTTCTATCAAAACACCGCTGGAACCATAGGTCCCTTCCCTGTCCACCCCTTTTTTGTAATCACAATAATCTGCTATCATGTTTGCACCTACATGGGCTACAACGCAACCTATGAGTGCAAGAAAAAAGTAAAGCCAATTAAAAATAAGTTCGGGGTTTTCCATCTTCGCAATAAGACCACCCAATATAGGGGGCAACGCACTTATTGTAAGAGAAAAGGGCCTTGTGGCCCTCCACCATAGCCCGAGTCTTTTCATAATTATACACCCGTTATTGTTATCAAAAGATTAATGGTCGGGGCGACTGGATTTGAACCAGCGACCTCTTGCTCCCAAGGCAAGCGCGCTAAACCAAGCTGCGCCACGCCCCGAATGCCTAAACATAACATATATATAGGTCTAATGCAAGCACTACAGGGTTGACATTTTATATTTTTGGAGACAAAATAAGACAATGATAGGAATATCAAAATTATACTGCGGTGCCGTTGAGGCATCAGACCCTCTAAGATACGGTAGGGATTCCAAGAGGCTGCCATCACACCTCCTGCAGTTTTCAAGGGACAAGAAACCGGTTGTGGTATGGAACATGACAAAGAGGTGTAACCTCCGATGCATCCACTGCTATGCCCGGGCAGAGGGAGAGGACTACATGGGCAATGAGCTTACAACAGAGGAAGGAAAGATACTTATAGATGACCTTGCCGTATTTGGTGCCCCGGTTGTTTTATTTTCAGGGGGGGAACCGCTATTAAGGGAGGATTTGCCCGAGCTAATTGAATATGCTGTGAAAAAAGGCATAAGAGCTGTCATATCCACAAACGGGACTCTTATTACAGAAGAAAAGGCAAGGATTTTTTCCGAATATTCCCTGTCCTATATAGGTGTGAGCCTTGATGGCATAGGGCATGTCCATGATGCATTTAGGGGCAAAAGGGGTGCATTTAATATGGCCATAGAGGGTATAAGAAATGCAAAAAAGGCAGGGATAAAGGTGGGGCTCAGGTTTACCATAAACAAGAGGAATTACAAAGAGATCCCAGGGATATTCAACCTCCTTGAGAAAGAAGGTATTGACAGGGTATGCTTTTATCATCTTGTCTATGCGGGAAGGGGGTCAAACCTTATGGATGAAGACCTGACCCATGAACAGAAGAGGGAGGTTGTAGACTATATCATGGATAGGACAAAGGAATTTTTCTCCAAGGGCAGGCAGATAGAGGTCCTTACAGTGGACAACCATGCAGACGGACCCTACGTGTATCTTCGTCTTCTTAGGGAGGATAAAAAGAGGGCCGAAGAGGTCTACGAACTTCTTATGATGAACGAGGGAAATGCCTCTGGTGTTGGTATTG
>JAKPCK010000055.1 GCA_029553295.1 Deltaproteobacteria bacterium
GTTGCTATGAATAAAGAGACAAGGCGTATCATTGATAACATAAAGGCGGAGAAATATAAGAATGCAGCATAAAACAATAATAGGAGAAACCGTTGAGATTAAATCCTTTGGAGAAATTTACAGAAAATTGTTGACAACATCTTTTTTAATCTCCTCTAAAATTATTATCTGGTATCTTTTGTGAAATTAAACGGGCTGTATGGAAAATAAATTTTAAAGGAACATACAGGCCTGAATCTATAATTATTTTCAGACATTCAATTATAATTCATAATAGTCTTTATTGTCAACGAACGAATTACATGATGCCTGCAATATGGAGACCTAATAAAAGACCATTCAAGATTCTGCAAAAGTCTTTATCTTGTTTGTTTTGCCATTGTGTTCAAAATATTATAGATTATGTATCTACAAGATATGGAAAAGGACTATACCAGACTCCTAAAAAAGATTGATAGGCTGAATGCCCAGGTTGCAACCCTAAAAAAATTGGAATTAAGGCATAAAAAGACCAGGGACCTCCTCAAGAGAAAGACCCATGCCCTTGGAGAGAGGATTAAAGAACTCAATTGTCTCTATAATATATCCTACCTCGTAGAAAAATACGGTATATCCCTTGAAAAAATACTCTCCGGCATTGTAGAGATCATACCACCGGCATGGCAATACCCTGAAATAACATGTGCAAGGATAGACATTGAAGAAAATACCTTTGCCACTGAAAATTTCAAGATTACACCCTGGAAACAGTCATCGCCCATAACTGTAAAAGGAAAAAAGGCAGGCATGCTTGAGGTTTATTATCTTGAAGAAAGACCGGAGTCCTATGAAGGTCCATTTCTCAGGGAAGAACGATACCTAATAGATGTAATTGCCAAACGTATAGGAGAGATAATAGAGAGAAAAATACTTGAAAAACAGGTTCTTGAGGTGAGCGAGTGGGAACAGAGGCGTATAGGTCAGGACCTCCACGACAGTCTCTCACAACAGCTAACAGGTATAGCACTTCTATGCAAGGGATTACAGAAGAAGATAGCATCCAAAACACCAGAAGACATGGCGGACATAGATGAGATAGTATCCCTTATTGATGATGCCATAACAAAGACAAAGGGTCTTGCAAGGGGACTCTATCCTGTAAGGCTTGAGGCGTATGGATTTATTACTGCTGTAAGCGAGCTTGCCAATAATATTGAGAGACTTTTTGGTATCTCATGCAGATTTGAATATAGTGAACCGTTTCTAATCCACGACAACACTATGGCAACCCATCTGTATCGTATAGTCCAGGAGGCAGTAAACAATGCCATCAGGCATGGAGATGCAACAAAGATAATAATAAGCCTGACAAAAGAAAAAGATAAGGCAATACTGATGATAAAAAACAACGGTAGGCCTTTTCGCAGGGTAGCTAAAGACTCACAGGGAATGGGCATCAGTATAATGAGATACAGGGCAGGTATGATAGGCGCATCCCTTGATATAAAAAAGGGTGCATCAGGAGGAACTATTGTGACCTGCACATTTAAAATAAAGGAGAAGAAGTGAACAAGAGGGCAGCTTCAACTCAAAAAAAGTCGAGATATAAAATAATAATTGTAGATGACCACCCTATTGTCCGAAAAGGGCTTGCACAACTCATAAACCAGGAACAGGACCTTACTGTTACCGGGGAGGCAGAGGATGCCCAGTCTGCCCTTGACCTTTTAAAAAAAATCAGACCTGACCTTGCGATCATTGACATCTCCCTCAAGGGCATTGACGGGATTGAACTGATAAAGAAGATTAAAGAACGATATCAGTATATCCCCATGCTTGTTGTCTCTATGCATGATGAATCTCTATTTGCCGAGAGGGCTTTAAGGGCCGGTGCAAAGGGGTATATCATGAAACAGGAGGCAATAGAAAAGATGATGGAGGCCATAAGAAAGGTCATAGGGGGTGAGCTCTATATCAGCGAGAGGGTAAGCGCAAATATAGTTAAAAGATTTATAGATGGCAAAGAAGTTCAGAAAAACTCACCCATAGAGATATTAAGCGACCGTGAGCTTGAGGTCTTCAATCTCATTGGCCAGGGTTACAGGACGCGCCAGATAGCTGATATGCTTCATGTAAGCGTAAAAACGGTTGAGTCTTACCGAGCCAACATAAAAGAAAAACTTAATTTAAAAAATGCTACAGAGCTCTTAAAACATGCAGTCCATTGGGTAGAGAGCCAATAATCGATGATTTATAAAGACTATAGTTTTTTACCCTATATCTAATATAGTAAAATCCCCTATTTTTTTAATATCCAACCCCTTATTGTTAAATTCAGGTTTTTAAGCTTTATTTTAAAAAGATTTATTAAACCATTTCTAAAGAGGTGAGATATGGGGTCTTGCGCCAAGATATTATTTTTAAAGACAGGCGGTATGACTGAAAATATGTATGTATTGGAAAAGGCTGATGTGGAGGCAGAAAAACAGTTCACCTCAGATGAAAGATTGGGGGATAAGGCACTAAAGGTTCTAAAAGAGATGGAGGAATTATGGGAGATGGACCATAACAATGTAGAATTAAGGGACAGATTTCACCTCCTCCGTTATTATCTTGAAAGGGCTTTTGGTTAAAATCCAAAAAAATATCAGGAGGTTTTTATGTCAGCTGTAAAGGATGTAATCGCAAAGGTAAAACAAAGGGATCCCAATGAACCAGAGTTTCATCAGGCAGTGGAGGAGGTTATGGAGTCCCTTGAGCCCACAGAGGCAAAACACCCGGAATTCGTTAAGGCAAAGATATACGACCGTATAGTAGAGCCTGACAGGACCATAATTTTCAGGGTTCCATGGGTAGATGACAGAGGAGAGGTTCAGGTAAATCGCGGATTCAGGGTGCAGTTTAACAATGCCATAGGGCCATACAAAGGCGGCATACGCTTCCATCCCTCGGTAAACCTCAGTATTTTGAAGTTTCTTGGTTTTGAGCAGATCTTTAAAAACTCCCTTACTACACTCCCTATGGGTGGGGCAAAGGGAGGCTCTGATTTTGACCCAAAAGGCAAATCAGATGATGAGGTAATGAGATTTTGCCATGCCTTTACAAGGGAACTCTTTAGACACATCGGACCAGAGACAGATGTCCCTGCCGGGGATATTGGGGTTGGAGGCAGGGAGATAGGCTATATGTTTGGTTACTATAAGAAGATTATGAATGAACATACTGGCGTGCTTACAGGAAAGGGTCTGGAATACGGCGGAAGCCTTATAAGGCCCGAGGCAACAGGATACGGGGCAGTCTACTTTGCAGCAGAGATGCTGGCCACAAGGGGCCTTGATTTCAATGGTAAGGTGGTTGCTATAAGTGGTTCAGGCAATGTGGCACAGTATGCAGTAGAAAAAGTAAACCAGCTTGGTGGAAAGGTTATAACACTATGCGATTCCAACGCCACCATTGTGGATGAAGAGGGTATATGTGGTGAAAAATGTGATTTTGTAAAGGAACTCAAGAATGTAAGGCGCGGGAGGATAAAAGAGTATGCCGACAGGTTCGGGACTGTCTGCTATCTTGGAAACAATGTATGGGATGTCATAAGGGAACAGGGTCTCAAGGTGGACATTGCCATCCCCTGTGCAACACAGAACGAGATAGATGGGAAAAACGCTGAGGCACTGGTTAAGAACGGCTGTATATGTGTAGCAGAGGGTGCCAATATGCCTTCAACACCAGAGGCAGTAAAGGTCTTCCAGAGCAACAATGTCCTTTTCGGGCCAGGGAAGGCTGCAAATGCAGGGGGTGTATCTGTATCAGGTCTCGAGATGAGCCAGAACAGCCTCAAACTATCATGGTCAAGGGAAGAGGTAGACAAGATGCTCCTCAATATCATGAAGAATATACACAAGGCATGTCTTGATGCATCAGAGGCATACGGTAAAAAAGGCGATTATGTTGTGGGTGCAAACATAGCAGGCTTTCTCAAGGTCGCCAAGGCAATGCTGGCATATGGGATTGTCTAATGAATAAAATCATGTTCACCATCTTAAGGGTTCTTGATAAACATCAGGAACTGGTAGGCTCCACAGAGCTTGCAAGGGAACTCCTGTCCTACGGTATTGACCTTTCAGAGAGGACTGTCAGGTATTACCTCAAGATGCTCGACGAAAAGGGTCTAACTCAGGTGCAGGGCAGAAAGGGCAGGGTCATTACAGAAAAAGGCAGGGAGGAGCTAAATCATGCCTTTGTGTCTGAGAGGGTGAACTTTATAATAAGTAAAATCGACAGCCTTGCCTATCTAACAGATTTTAGTCTCGATATACTAAAAGGCAATGTGATACTGAATATATCCTTTTTCCCGGAGAAAAAGGCTCGTGATGCCATAAAGATTATGGCAGGTGTCTTTGCCTCAAAGTATGTAATGAGCAACATGATAAAGATTGCTCGGGGGGAAGAGCGTATAGGTGATGTAGTCGTCCCAAAGGGGTGCATAGGTATAGGGACAATATGCAGCATAACACTAAACGGTATATTTCTCAAGTCAGGTATACCTGTTAGCTCCAGATACGGCGGTGTTATAGAGATAGTGGACGGAAACCCTTTAAGGTTTACATCCCTTATTAGCTATGAGGGTTCTTCCATTGATCCCCTTGAGATATTTATAAAGAGCAGGATGACCGATGTATTAGGGACGGTGAAGAGGTCATCTGGAAAGATACTGGCGAGCTTCAGGGAGATACCCATAGTATGTATAAATGAGGCAGAGAACCTGACAAAGAAGATGCTGGCAAAGGGATTTAATGGTTCAATTATCTTTGGCAAACCCAATCAACCCCTGCTGGATATCCCGGTAGGGGTTGATAAAGTGGGTATGATTGTTGTGGGTGGATTAAACCCTATAGCCGCTGTTGAGGAATCAGGCATCTATACAGACAGCATGGCCATGTCAACACTGTACGAATATTCAAGGCTCCAGGGTTTCAATGATGCTGTAAGTTCATTCCTTTTTCAATAAAACATAAAAGTTTCTGAGACATTATATCTGCCATAAGCTTCACCTCAAGGCGGGATGTATCATAGACCTTAATTACCTCACTGTATCTGTCTGCCTCTTCCAAAAGATTTCCTGTTATGTTGTCAAGGCCTTCCATAATATCTATATTAAATAAGACACCTGGATTATCAGGGAAAAGGGCTAAGTAAAATATATCTGTCTCCACCAGATCCTGAAAGAAATGTGTCCCATAGGATAACTCTGGCAAAAGGTTTCCGTGGATATAGGCTATCTCGCCTATGGCAGTAAAATTGTTTATCTCAGAGAACCTCACCGGTACACCCAGCGAAGGCGTTGTTGTCCCCCATCTGCCAGGACCTAAAAGTAATACAGGCATGTCTTCCCGATTCTTTATGAGTCTATTAAGTCTACCGATTAGACGGGCGATATTGTATTTATCAGACAACGACAATCCGCTGTATTTCAGAGGATTTACATATATGATACGTTTTATTACCCTTGAGATATTGCCGCCCATAAAGTGTCCCTCTGATTGAAACAGGATAGAGTCCTTTTTTGCCTCTTTAGGTATCTCCACCTTTTTGGCAATACCCTTTGTCTGGAGTGGTCTACACTGGAGGAGGTTAATCTTGTATTCATTATAACGGGTAAAATTTACTGTAAATTCTATCTCCACAGGATAGTTGTATATCTCCTCCAGTTTTTTCATCATCCTGTGCATAACCCCTGGAAAGGAGGTCTTGGTCAGAAGGTTATCAAAGGTCAGTATCCAGATACTTTTGTCTTTTTTACCCAGCTCATGGATTCTCTCTGTAGCTTCATGGTCCAGGACACCGAAGAGGTCAAGTCTAATGTTGAGCCCATTATCCACCATGTCGAGAAAGGACACTGTCTCCATCTTATTATCCTTTATATTGAGGATATCTATAAAATGCTGGGAAAACCTCCTTCTGTCATCCATGTCTGCATGGGGATTTGATAAAGGATTATCAAGGGCAATGATCCTGGGGTAGTCATCTTCTACCCTGTTTACTGCCCTTGTGCCAAGGCCCAGGACAAGCCTGAGCATCCCTGATCTCGGGTCCATCCCCTCCTTCCATACAAATGTATTGTATGATATACCCACCCCGGCAAGGTCAGGGAAGAAATAATATTTTCTATATGTCCCTGATACCCTCTGAACAAGAAGTGCCATCTGCTCATCGAGTTCGTCAAGACCTCTCTGAAGCCTATATGTTAAGGCATCCTCATTCATTGTGCTTGCATAGACCTGTCTTACCGACTCTACAAAGCCCTTATACCTTGCCTCCGGTGAGCCCTGATTTACTGAAAAGATGCTTTCATATTTTCCAGCAAAGGCATTTCCAAAGGCATCTTCAAGGAGGCTGCTGGAACGTATGATTATAGGCGATTGGCCAAAATATTCTATGACCTGTTGAAATTGCTCTTTTATCTCATCGGGAAAAATACCTGTCAACATCCCTTCCTTTAATCTTTTGGCTGCCTCAAAATAACCCTCTTTTGTCTTCTGCTCCATCCTTAATTTCCATAGGCCATTCTGCACTAAAAAAGTATAAAAGATATCAGAGCCTATATAGAATGAGTCGTGGTGTTCAAGGTATTTATCCCAGTTAATCACCTTATCCTTTTCAAGGATCTTCCTTGCCAGGAGCATACCCACTGTTTTTCCACCTATATATCCTGTCCCGATGAGTCTGGATCTTATATTTAAGAGGTCCTCCAGGGAAAAGTTTTTCCTGGCAAGGTCAAACATCCTGCCGTCTCTCGCTATCATAATGCGACAGAGCTCATCTATCATCTCTTTATGTTGTTCTGGGTCTGATGTCTGTTTTAATATGTCCTCTGCCTTTAAAAATAGCCTGTCCCAATAATCGAGGTGTCTTCTTGCGCTTTTTGCCTCTCTCTCTGATATATCCGAAAACAACTGTGTTGCATCAACGCTGTTTATGATGGGTACAAGGTCTTCGTTTTCCTCAAGGTGGGGCAAAAACATGGTGGGCGAATACCTGTTCAAGACCTTCAACGGATGGACATAGTAGCTGCCCTCATGGTTGTAGACCTCAATGAGCAGTTGGGTAGTCTCCCTTATACGGGCTATTGTCTTAAATGAATGATGACCTCTCAATATGGAGAAATATGCAATAGTATTGAGCTCAAAGAGATAGGGACACATAATCACAAAGAAATTGCCTATCATGAGGTCGTTTGCCCAGGCGGACAGAAGAGAAGACAGGCAATCGAATACATAAAAAACACCCCTTCCCTCATGGGAGACTATCCTGTATGCCTCTGAAGTAAAATGCTCAAAACCGCTATTGGCGTCTATATTGTATACCTTAATGCCTTCTTGTGATGGCAGGATCGGTTCGTGGTCGGCAAATCTCATATATACGATCTTTTGCCTCTCAGCTAACCTCCTTTTGACAAAAGGGGCAACATAATGCCTGTAGCCATCTATATTGTCTACCTGCCAGACCACATTATCGCCCATGCGGAGTCCGCTCAATACATCATCAAGGCTATCAAGGCCTGTGCTAATGGGGATAATAAAAGGTGTCATATCTCAAAACATACCTTTCCTTTAAAAGATCATAAAAATCTCTTTATCCGCTCTCCCATCTCTTCATAATGGAATAGCCTGCTAAAATCTATAAGCCCTGCCAGTGCCCTCGAATATGCACGAACCCCGTTTTCTTCAAGGATGGAGACAGGATTAAGCCCGCCTATTACTATGGCACCCACCCTGCCTTCACTTACAGGTATATCGAGGAAACTCTGACCCGGCATCCCGATACCAACCAACCCGCCGAGACCTATTCTTTTGAGGCGAGCTGCAATCTGCTCAACCCTATCGCGACTCTCTGCAGGGAATTCCCTGAAGCTGGCACCAATCCTACCGCTACCTGTTTTTATGGCACCCATGTAATTGGTCATGCCGCTTCTTATAAAGACCTCAAGGGGGTCTATGCTTGTCCCATCATACATAATAATCTCAACAAACCTGACAGGTTTCTTATCCTTTATCTCCAGGAGACCTCCAAATCTCGATGTGGTAGGTATACCGTACTTCAATAAAACCCCGTTAAGGGTGATAGAACATACAGTCCCAATCCCTATCATACCCTCTGGGATAGCAATATGTTCCAGGTTCTCCCCTGGTGGTATGAATGTGAGAAGATTGCCCATGGCATAGCCGTCATAATATACCTTTTCTATGTATTTTATATTTTCTGCAAAGAGACGGGGTTCAACAAGGGTTACATTTATTACAACCGTCCCGGATACCGTATTTAGATCAAAATTCATCATATAGGACATCCTGTCTATCCTGGCAGATAAAAAACCTACCTTCTCTATCACCCATGAAGAATCAAGCTCCTCCAGCCCCTTTTTGGTTATCATACTTCCTTTTTTGCCGTTAGTTGCCACAAGTCCATCCATCTCCATCCTCTGGAGATATAGCCTGATGGTTCTCTCGCTTATATCATAACCTGTAAGCTCAAGCTTTTCTGCAATCCTGGCACTCGTTAGGGGTTTTTCTGAATCTTTTAAGACATTGAGGATTAAAAGCCCTTTTCTCTTATTTTTTCTATCCATATGAAGGCCCTCTTTTTATCGGCAATAATTTTTATCAAAAATGGCAATATTGCCATTTTGTTTTATTATACCGATTACATTTTTGGATTGCAACATTTTTTTAAACGTTGTATATTCAATTTTTACTTGACATTTATTTGTTCTATTGATAGAATTCGAATAATAATGATTATTAAATTCGGCAATTGATTACCATATATTAGGCAATTGATTACCGTAGAAAAGGAAAATAGGAGGTATAAAATGATTGAATGGCCAAAATCAAACGATGCAATTGGCACTGTAAACCGTGGAAACCCAGCAGAATCTGGTCTATGTACGCTATGTCGTGCAGACTGCAAGGGCAGGTGTGAGACGTGGTTATCGAGCCTGAAAGGCAGAAAGATTCTATACCCAAGGGATTTTGGGACAGTTACTGCCGGTAGTTCTAACACATGTCATATAGGTGTGTCATACAACTCACTGAGGATACAGGGCTATAACTACGGTGCATACGGTCTACCCAATGGTCTTTCAAGCTCCCCGGATGACTGCATATTCCCCAATGTGAACATAGAAACAGCATTTGGTAACGAGGTTAAAACAAGATGCAGGATGCCTATAATGACCGGTGCCCTTGGTTCTACATTTATTGCGGCAAAATACTGGGATTCCTTTGCCATTGGTGCAGCCCTTATAGGTATACCCATAGTGGTCGGCGAAAACGTAGTGGGTGTAGACAGAGAGGCAGTTATTAAAGATGGTAAGATTGTAAAAGCACCGGAGCTGGACAGGAGAATCGAGACATACCTTCGTTATTTTGACGGGTATGGAGCAATAATAGTGCAGATGAATGTAGAGGACACAAGAAACGGTGTTGCCGAATACGTAATCAACAAATACGGGGAAAAGGTTATCATTGAGCTCAAATGGGGACAGGGTGCAAAGGACATTGGTGGCGAGATCCAGGTAGATAGCCTTGGATATGCCCTTTTCTTAAAAGACAGGGGCTATGTGGTTGACCCTGACCCAACAAAACCAGAGGTCCAGAAGGCATTTGAAAACGGGGCATTAAAGGCATTTGCCCGACACAGCAGGCTCGGATACACAGATATGGCTTCCCCTGAGGCAGTCCGTGAAAACTTCATGGAGTCTGTGGCATATCTAAGGAATATCGGCTTCAAGAGGATATCCTTAAAGACAGGTTCATACGGCATGGAGGCCCTTGCCATGGCCATCAAGTTTGCCTCAGATGCAGGCCTTGATTTGCTAACTGTTGATGGTTCCGGTGGTGGTACAGGCATGAGTCCATGGAACATGATGGAGACATGGGGTGTGCCTTCAATACTGCTACACTCAAAGACCTATGAATATGCATCGATTCTTGCCTCAAAAGGACAAAAAGTGGTCGATATTGCCTTTGCCGGAGGCCTTGCAAGAGAAGACCATATCTTTAAGGCCCTTGCCCTTGGCGCACCCTTTACAAAACTGGTGTGTATGGGAAGGGCAGCAATGATACCTGGTTTTGTGGGTTCTAACATCGAAGGTGTCTTAAGGCCAGAAAGAAGAAAGGTCGTAAATGGTAACTGGGATGATCTGGCCCCGGCTGTAAAAGAACTCGGTTCAACACCGGAAGAGATCTTTGCCGGATATTTCGATGTACAGAAAAAGGTAGGCGAGGAAGAGATGAAAAACATACCTTTTGGTGCCATAGCCATGTGGACCCTTGCAGATAAACTTGCAGCAGGTCTTCAGCAGCTTATGGCAGGAGCCCGTAAGTTTAGAATTTCAGAGATTTCAAGAAATGATATATTCTCTGCAAACCGTGAAACAGAAAGGGAAACAAAGATACCTTTTATAACAGATGTGCTCGATGAACAGGCAAAAAATATTTTAAACACAGACTACAGGGCATATAGACAGAAGGTGAACGCCCGCTGAAAGCACATATTAAAATTAGAATATTTAAAGACGCAGGTTAAATTAATCTGCGTCTTTTTTATTTTTTAGACCATAAATTTATGTTTTTCTTGATTGTTTAAAAATAAACAACTATATTAGTTGCATCTTATGGAAAAGGTTAGTATTGAATATCTCCCTTATACGAATGAGGTAGAAGGGCCAAAGAGATGGGATGAGGAAAAAGGTGAATTCGTTCAGGTCTCTTATAAACAAGAAATATGGCATCTTGCCTATTTCGAATTAAAAAAAGGTTTTTACAGGGGAAGTCATTATCACGAAAAAAAAGAAGAATTTTTTTATGTAATTTCTGGAAAAATAAGGGCGATTTTTTATGATATAGACACAGGCGAAAAGGCTGAACATATCCTCGAAAAAGGTGAGGTAATTAATATTAAACAGAGATGTGCCCATATTTTTTATGGAATTGAAGATGCAAGGGTAATCGAATTCAGTCCTCAAATATACGATAAAGAAGATAATTTTAAGGTAAATTTTTGAATTATGATGGATAAAGGAATAAAAAACAATGCTGAGGCAGTAATAAAGACCCTATACGATGCAGGGGTGAGAATATGTTTTGCCAATGCAGGAACCACTGAAATACCTCTCCTTCTTGCCATGGATAGGTATTATCCTGAAATGAAGGCAGTTCTCTGTTTGTTTGAGGGTGTATGTACCGGTGCCGCAGATGGTTATGGAAGGATGCTTGAAAAACCGGCCATGACACTACTTCATCTTGGGCCTGGCTTTGCAAACGGCATTGCTAACTTACATAATGCAAAAAGGGCAAATACGCCACTTTTAAATATTATAGGAGAGCATGCAACCTGGCATATTCCTGCAGACCCGCCGTTGAATATGGATATAAAAAATTTAGTTAAAACCGTTTCTCACTGGTATAAAACGAATAAAGAACCCATCAGACTCATAAAAGATACAAAAGATGCAATAAATGCAGCTATAAAAAGTCAAATAGCAAGTCTTATAATCCCCTATAACCATCAGATAGCAGAAATAGATTACCGTGATTTAGAAACCAGAACGGAAATTAATTATGAACCCGTTGACTTACATCATATTGAATCCATTGCTGAAAAAATAAAAAAGACGAATAAAGTGGCTCTTTTTATAGGTAGCAAGGCCTTAAGAAAGAAGGGGCTTGAAATAATATCCAGAATTCAGAAAAAAACAGGATGTGCTGTATTTACAGAGACTTTTCCGGGTTATATCGACAGAGGTGGTGGACTGCCTTATGTGGAAAAGATACCCTATTTTCCAGAAGAGGCAAAAAAATACTTAGAGAAATATGAACTATTTGTAATAGCCGGAACAAGAGAACCTGTGACATTCTTCGGGTATGAAGGTATAGACAGTTATTTAATGAATAAAGACCAGCAAAGATTATATCTGTGCGAAAAAGACCATGACCTTTATTCTGCCCTTGATTGCCTTGACCAGATGCTTGGTGCTTTCAAAAGAAAGAGCATTAGAAAACAAAAAGATATAAAGGATTTAAAATCTAATATGCCTGAAGGAAGACTGACCCCTGAAAAATTATCTTATATTGTAGCAGCACTTCAGCCAGAGGATGCCATCATCGTGGATGAAGGTTTAACATCTTTTTTCCCATACTATCAGATGAGTGCAGATGCACCACCCCATTCACTTTTAACAATAACCGGCGGGTCAATAGGATATGGAATGCCCTGTGCGGTAGGTGCTGCTCTGGCTTGTCCTGAAAGGCCTGTTATAAACGTAGAGGCAGATGGAAGTGCCATGTATACTGTACAGGCCCTGTGGACCCAGGCACATGAATCCTTAAATGTTAAAACCCTCATATGTTCAAACAGGTCATACAACATATTAAAAATAGAACTGGCAAGGGCAGATATTAAAACAATGGGCAAAAATTCATTATCCCTTATTGAACTCGACAATCCTCCAGTAAATTGGGTTGAAATTGCCAGAGGTTTTGGTATAGAAGCAAAATCTGTTGAAACTGCTGAAGATCTGGTTATTGAATTTGAAAAGGCATTAGAAAAAAAAGGACCTTATCTTATAGAGATAATATTATAGCCCCTGGTGACATCTATTAATCCAAAGGTCTTTTGATTAGTCGCTGACAGTGATATGGAAAAAAGATTTCTCCCTGTATCGATAAAAGAAATAAAGGAAAGAGGCTGGGACGCACTGGATGTAATACTCATCACAGGTGACGCCTATGTTGACCATCCTTCCTACGGCACAGCAGTTATAGGGAGGATATTAGAAAACAGGGGTTACAGGGTAGGTGTTATCTCACAGCCTGACTGGAGGGACACCAAAGACTTTAAAAAACTCGGTAAACCCAGACTCTTTTTTGGGATATCTGCCGGAAACATGGATTCAATGGTGGCCAATTATACGGCAAATAAAAAACCAAGAAGAAAAGATGATTACTCTCCTAAAGGACAGCCATGTTTAAGACCAGACAGGGCTGTTATTGTGTATTCCAACAGGGTTAGAGAGGCCTTTGGTGATATCACTTTAGTAATAGGTGGTATTGAGGCGAGCCTTCGCAGGTTTGCCCATTATGACTGGTGGGATAATACGGTCAGAAGGTCCATTATTTTTGATGCCCGTGCAGATATTCTTGTATATGGAATGGGTGAAAGACAGGTCATAGAAATTGCTGATAGGTTAAAAAAGGGTAGGGGACTTAAAGATATCAGAGGTACCGCGATTATTGCAAGAAGCATCGAAGATGCCATAAGAGAGGATGCAGACTTTATAGAAATTCCATCATATGAGGATGTAAGGGCTGATAAGGAAAAATTCAATGACGCATTTACGCTCATATACAGAAATCAGGACCCTTTTAAAGGTAAGACCATTATCCAGAAACACGGTGAACGCTACCTTGTCCAGTATCCACCACAACTACCTTTAAGTGAAAGGGAAATGGATGAAATATTCGGGCTACCTTATGCGCGAAATCCCCATCCATCTTATGAGGCTTCAGGTGGTATACCAGGGTTTGAAACCGTTAAGTTTTCCATTATCTCTCACAGGGGTTGTTGCGGTGAATGCAGTTTTTGCGGACTTTATATGCACCAAGGAAGAATCATCCAGTCAAGAAGCAAACTATCCATTCTAAAAGAGGCAAAACTCATTTCAGAGAGAAAGGACTTTAAAGGAACAATAACTGATGTGGGAGGACCTACGGCAAATCTATATGGTGCAAAGTGCGCAAAATGGGATAAAAAAGGTGCCTGCGTCCATAGAAAATGTCTTATACCTAAAAAATGTGATAATCTAATATTGGGCCTGAGCGAAAGTATTGATTTGTATAGTGAGATATTAAAAATCCCGAAGGTGAAGCATGTATTTATCGAAAGTGGCATAAGATATGACTTGATATCCGAGAAAGACACCGAAGATTATCTGATGGCGATATGTAAAAATCATATCAGCGGGCAGATGAAGGTTGCCCCTGAACACTGCATAAATCGTGTATTAAAATTTATGAATAAACCACCCATTGAGTGTTATGAGAAATTTGCTGAAAGGTTTAAAAAGATAAACAGTGTGCTAAAAAAAGACCAGTACCTTGTCCACTATTTTATCACTGCTCATCCGGGATCAACCCTTGAGGATGCTTATGTCATGTCCACATATCTTAAAAAGAGAAATATTTACCCTGAGCAAATACAGGATTTTATCCCTATCCCCATGACGGCCGCTAATTGTATGTATTATACCGAATCAGATCCTTTTACGGGTGAGAAGATGTATGTAGCAAAGACGTTTAAGGAGCGTAAGATGCATCGTGCATTAATCCAGTATAAGAACCCAAAAAACAGGCATTTAATAGAAGAGGCAGAGAAAATTCTGAGAGAGATATCTGTTAGAAAAAACCCATAATCAGGAAAGAGATTTTAAAAACTGTGCAATCAAGAAATTTTCCGGTGATATTTTGTAAATAAATCCAAAAAAGCTTATTAAATCTATCCAGTCTTTTTAAATGCCTTTTTAATCATTCCTCTCCCGGAATTTTCATCTTGAAATTCCCATGACAGCCCAGGCAATAAACAACAGAAGGTTTATGAGCCTTATGACATACGGTGCAGGCAATATCACCTAAATGGGAATTGTGGGGATTCCTGTCAGGAAAATCTTTTGGCTCACTTTGTTTCTTTAATGTCTCAAGTGGCCCATGACAGTTAAGACAGGTTATATTTTCTACATCATCACCTGTAACTGGCAAATGTTTTCCGTGGCAGGCACTGCAGAGGATATCTGCCTTTCCGTGGATGGCATCTGTATTTTTAGATGTTGACCAGGAGATAAAGATCTCTTTTATCCTCTCGAAATCTTCTCTGGAAAGCTTTCCATATGAGACTTTATAACCATGTAAACCGAATTGATTTGCCCTGTATGTATGGCACATTGAACAGTCAGTTATGTTCTGTTTTATATGAGACCTGTGTAATATTGAGACATAAGCCTTTGGTTCAATCTTGGCTGATTTGTCTGGCTTATGGCATTGAATACATGCACTTATATCGTTTTTAGAAACCTTTTTGTGATTCTTTGGAAGCACAGCATAAATATCTGGATGGCAGGTAGAACAGGTTGTGCCTTTTTTAGAAGCCTTTGGAATCCCTTTCTTATCCTGGGGATAAGCAGAGACGGAAAACAATGAGAGCACTATTAAGACTAACAGAAGGTTAAACATGCGGTTCTTCATGCTGTGCCTCCGGTGATT
>JAKPCK010000068.1 GCA_029553295.1 Deltaproteobacteria bacterium
TAGTGTCCTTAAAAGGTATTAAATTGTGGGAGCAGTTATTTAGACTTTTACTGAACTCTTTTAACATAATAGAAATTTCGCTTCTATTTCGCTTCTAAACAGTCTATAATATAAATACAGATAAGGATGGGAACGGGTTCGATCCCCGTTGCCCGCTCCATATAAGTTATTGAAATTATTGAATGTGGCTATAAAAAATATCCTCTTTTTCTCTGTCCCTAAAACACCCACACAAAAAAGATTGTTGATTAATCTATGTTTTTTAAAGAACTCATATTAAAAAGAGTTTTTGAGCTGAACTTGCAGTCTTGTTATGCAAACAAGTCTATTCTGTGGAAGGTTGATACCGTACTGTTCTCGAAGAGAAATACACCAGAATCAAAGATTTCTCCGTAAGAACCTTTTATGTTTTTAATCTGAAAGGGAGTAGGAACAGTTGTTAGACATATAGCCCCTATGCCCTTGTCTTTTAAGGGCGTAATAATATCTCTTCCTGATGAATCTTTTTCCCAAACAGAGAGTTTGACAAAGACCGCATCTGCCTCGTCAATCCAGTTGTTTTTGTCATCGTCATAGTCGGATAATTCAGAGATGGCATTACCACTCTGTGCGCCTATCACCTCTTTGCCATCATTGATTTTTCTGTCATTATTTTTATCTATTACAAGAAACCCGCTCCCTTCTTTTACAAAATTAATCTTATCAATAACACCATCGGCATCAATGTCGAAATCAATGGTGTGTTCTGAAAGGCCATTAAAGACACCTGAGAGGCTCAAAACAATAGGGTCTTTACCTTGAATCTGTCTGTTAATGGATACACCTGCCTCATAAAGGGAGCGATTTAGTCTTACAGAGGCATTAAAATTATATATTTTTCCTTCGCTTGTTACCACATAGCCCTCTGCCTTGAAATCAACATCCTCTTTTTCAAACTTTTCTGTGAAATCAATAATTGTTACTTCATATCTTTGAGAAGTATCTTGGTTTTCTTGAGATGAATAACCATTCTGACCCTTTATCGAGATTTGATCTGGGATCTTTACCCCGAACATGGCCTCGATGAGTAAACGGGCAATCCTCTGTTTTTCTGTCAAATAGTCATCCTTTTTGTATTCAAGTGTGGTATCCCAGGCCTTTTTATTTTCGTTGATCGGCCTTGGAGAGGCAATATCAACACGATCTCCCTTTGCTATAGGTCTTGTTATTTCGATGTGTGTATTTTTTTGTTTGTATGTAGCATTATAGACAGATGACAAACCTATTGCAGAGTATTCTACCCTCATAGTAATATCTTTATCGGCATGGTTTATGTAAAACTTAAGGAACATTAAAAGGCAAAACTCATGGCACAAAAAAGGCTATCAAGGCCAAAAGTCTCTCTATTATGAAAACTATATCTGTATTGTGGGTCTTTTTTTCACAAATATCATCAAGACAGATGCCACAATGGCTGATATGAAGGCGATTATAAAGGGAATGAAGAATGAACCTGTAATATCCCTTATATGCCCACCCATCCTGTTGGCAAGGATAGCGCCCGAGCCGTAGAAGATGGTAAGGGCTCCGATTACTGTCCCCATCATCTCCTTTTTGAAATAATCACCCCCTGCTGCACCATACATGGGGAATGTGGCACCGAAGAATGCACCGAGAAATCCTATGCTTACATAAAGCCATACCACATTGGGACCTGCAAGTATTATGCTCAATACAGAAAGACCTATGCAGGCATTGGAGAGTATAAGCGTCATACGCCTGCCTATATAGTCAGATGCCATGGGGATTGTAAGTACCCCTACTATCTGCCCTGTCCCGTGGATGGTGGCAAGAAGCGATGCTCTTGCATAGGGCAAGCCCAGTTCATACCTTGCATAATCCACCATAAAAGTTAGAAGCAGGTACAGGGAGGCGGCGATTAAAAGATATGAAAACCCAATGAACCAGAAATTGGGGATGGAGAGCATCTCCGAAAAGCTTATCTTCTGGGTTTTTATTGATGCTGTGCCTTTTTGCCGGGTATTTTCTCCTTCTATTGTCCCCCACGGGGCAAGGCCCTTATCCTCTGGTTTGCTCCTTAAAAGCAAGGCATTGACAATGACCATAAAGAGCGCTGCGATGCCTAGTATATACCAGCAGTAACGCCAGTCCCTCCAGGCAACTATTGCAGGATAGAATCTCCCCATGGTGGCAAAACCAAGCCCGAAGCCTGTAGAAAGGATGCCGAGTGCCATGCCTTTTTTCCTCACGGCAAACCACCGCTGGACTAAAGTAATAATAGGTGTCCACATGGCTGCCCCGCCCATACCCACAATACCGTAAAAGATGCATGCCTGCCAGAAACTGTTGGCCGTGCCCATAAGCACTGTCCCTATGCCAAGTATGATGCAGAAGATGGATATGACCTTTCTTGCGCCAAGACGGTCTGTGAGATAACCAGTAAAGAGTGAAAATAGGATATAGACTATAAAATAGGCATTAAATATATCCCCTCCCTGCCTCCTTGTAAACCCCATAGTCCTTATCATCTCAGGGAGGAGGACGCTGTAGCCCAGCCTTATGCCGTAGTTGATATAGAGGTCTATAAAGCATACTGCAAGGACAATCCATGCCCAGTGAATACCCTTATTCTCCTGTTTGCCTTCCACAGTCATCACCTATACCCCCCCCTTTTTCAAAATTATACCTGGGTTAGGCCCTCATTTTTGAAATCTGTTACAGAGCCCTCTACAGTCCCATAGGTCTATATACCCAGCTTTTTCCTCTTTTCCTCTATATGCGCCATAATCCCGTCTACTGCCTTAATATGGTCCTTTTCCACACCCAATATACCACCTGTAATGTCTTTACAATCCTCTGTCAACAGCTTTACAAGATTGGGTCCCCCTGTAACAGTTGGGACAGGGTTTACATAGGTATACAAACCAAAGGCAAGGGCAAATATGGCATCTATGGTTGCCTTCTGTTCCATGTATTCCGGTGCCACAGCAGCAACGGGCAGGTCATTGACTGGTACACCCATTGATGTTCCAAGGGATGCCAGTAGATCTGCAAGCCTGCCTGTATCCGTGCATGTACCATAGCTTAATACCGGGGGTATCTTCAGAAGTTCACATACTGCCTTTAGGCCATTGCCTGCAAGCTCCTTTGCCTCAAAACTGCACAGGCCAGCCACCTGTAAAGCTGCATTTCCACAGCCCATGGATAAGACCAGGACATCCCTTTTTATCAGTTCTTTTGCCATCCTAACAGTATGTACATCCTGACCTGAATCCCTGAGTGTCGTGCAGGATACGAGTCCTACAACACCTTTTATGCTGCCACCTGCTATGGCCTTTAAAAGAGGCTCTGGTGTCCCGCCCAATGCATCGAGTATACTCTCTGTGGAAAATCCCACAATTGCCTCGCTTACAGGGAGTCCTGTCACAGGCTCGACATTTGCCTTCCTTTCTTTAAAATTATCTATAGCCATTGTCAAAAGCTGGGCTGCCTGTTTCTCTGCCTCCTCGGGCAGATAATCAATCCTCTCGTCTATGCCCTCGAAGGCAACGAGTTGACTCACCGGGATCAGTTTGAATTTATATCTTTGTGCATAAAGAGGGTCAACAGGCATGGAGCAGTTCATATCACATGCGAATAGATCAATACACCCGCTTGCCAGTATGGCCTCCTGCATAATCCAGTTACCTGTGTAACCATAAAACACATCGTCCATCTCCCAGCGTTGTATCATCTCCTGACCCGTCTCTATGTTGGCTATAACCCTGAGACCCTTTGCACCCACCGCCCTTGCCTTCTCCTGCCACTCTGGCCTTCTTGCAAGCTGGATCATGGCAAATCCGAGGAATGGTTCGTGACCATTGGGCAGGACATTCACATAGTCCGGGTCAAGGACACCCAGGTTGCACCTCATCTTGTGGGGTCTTGGTGTGCCGAACAGTATATCCTGGCAGTATTCATTGATAATCTGGCTTTGGTATGCCATGGCTATAGATAGCCTCATGGCCTTTAAGGCAAGACTCTTATAATAACCGTCCACATTGGTGAGACAGGAGCTTGTGGCGAACATCATCTCACCGTATATCCCCCCAGGGAATATCCCCAGTTCTTTCCATCTTGCTATCCTCTCCTTTGGTGCAAAGGTCAAGACAATATGGCTTGGTTCATCGTATTTTCTGTTGAAATCTGCCTCAAAATGGTTACATAGGGCAAGGGCAATCTCGTCATCCGGGAGAAAATCAGGTATGTTGAAACGCAGGGCAAGGGCCTTCATCTTCTCCGGTTCCTGGATCCTAAAAGGCGACCGGCCTTCTGCCACAGCCCTTAAGGTCTTTATGGTCTGTTCTGTATGATAATGATAAGTGGATGCACCCATTACATTTCTCAGCAGCATCATCCTCATAGCCATCCCATCACCTGTTATACCGCACACACCCCTTTTATCCTTTGATACATCAGCCCTGCATGGCCCGTTGGAACACAGGTCACAGCGAACACCACCCTGACAGAAAGGGCATCTCTGGTCAGGGTTTCCACCCATACCCTGTGCCTCATACCTGTCCCAGATGTTATTCATATTGTCTTTTTTAATCCTGTCATATATCTTTCGGACTGAATCGTGATAAGAAATCCTGTTATCTTCCATATTAGACCTCCTCTTTGTTTTTTTATCATGAGCTTGGCTGGTTTTTTATATTTTATATTCTGACATGAATTATGGCAAGGAAAAGATAAAAGAGACCTTTTTGCAGGTCTTCAATCAATAATTCAGTTCACCAGGTTTATCTACTTTTCTGAAATCTTTTAGATCAAGGGCATAATCAAGCCCAGGCTGTATTGTTGCCTCGTTGGAATAGCCCCACTTTGCCCAGTATCCCTTCTGTTCTTTCTCAACAAATTCTAGCCTTAAGATGGTCTTGACGCTCTTGTATCCGTATTTTGGCGGGACTATAAGCCTCAATGGACCACCATGGACGTCAGGTAGTGGCCTGTCATCCATCTCATAGGCAAAAAGGGTTCTTGGATGGAGCAGATCCTGGATGGGGATAAATTCATAGTATTTATCCTCTGAATAGAGATATAGATACCTGGCCTCTTTTTTTGGTTTAACTATATCAAAAAGCACCTTTGGCCTGAATCCACCCCACTTTGCCTTGCTTGACCATGACTCAACGCATTTCAACCTTGAGACCTGGGTTACCTTCTCGAGTTTCTTCAGGTCATGGAGATGGAATGACCTGGGGTTTTCACATAGACCTCCAACCTGGAGTGTCCATTTTTTTGGGTCTAAGGGCCTTATGGGGTTTATAAACCTAATATAGAAGCCCTCCCTGTCTTCATTATCCAGGAGTTTTTCTACCTCTTTGGCCTCGATAGAAGAATGGGGTATGATAATTGATGCACCGAGCACGCTTATGAATCTTATAAAATCACGGCGCCCTATGTATGAATCACTATCCATTGTATCCTCTTTTAAAATTTCTATCTCATGTTGACAAATATTTAAAAAGCATTACAATAAAGTATAATGCACAGACGAGATTTTTTAAAGCTCATAATATCTTCTGCAATATTGAACCAGATTCCTAAAAATCTTTTTGCCCGGGAGCCTTCAACTATCGCTGTTTCAGAAGGTAAGGACTACGAGGGTATAACAAGGGCAGTCATATCTGCCTCAGGGGGTATGCAGAGTTTTGTTAAAAAAGGTGATGTAGTTGTGGTAAAGCCTAATATAGGCTGGGATAGAAAACCAGAATATGCTGCCAATACCCACCCTATAGTGGTAAGAACAATCGTTGAAGAGTGCCTTAAGGCAGGCGCAAGGCTTGTGAAGGTGTTTGATAATACATGCAATGACCCCAGGAGATGCTATGAAAATAGCGGCATTGCCGGGGCTTTAAAGGGCTTAAAGGGTGTAGAACTGAAATACACAGAAAACGAGAGGTTCAGGGATACAAAGATAAACGGTGTTTTTTTGAAAAACTGGGAGCTATACGATGATGCCCTCAAGGCCAATGTCTTTATAAACTGCCCTATTGCAAAACACCACGGATTGACCGGCCTGACCCTGGGTCTCAAGAATATGATGGGAATCATGGGAGGAAATAGAGGCTATATCCACAGGGAGATAGATGAGGCACTGGCTGATTTAAACTCCTTTGTAAAAAGCCATCTTGTGATTATTGACGCCACAAGGATACTTACAAACCATGGTCCCCAGGGTGGCAGCCTCAGGGACGTAAAAATAATGAACAGGGTCATTGCATCTAAAGACATAGTGGCTGCAGACGCCTATGCCACAACCCTCTTTAATCTCAGGCCTCAGGATATATCAACAACAGTTGCAGCATATAAAAGAGGCCTCGGCGAGATGAACCTCAATA
>JAKPCK010000081.1 GCA_029553295.1 Deltaproteobacteria bacterium
TTAAAAGGCATGTTGACTGATTTTCAGGAGTTTATAATATCCAATAAACTTACACAGGATAAAAATGTCCCTTTTTATGCATTGATTTACACCCATATGACAAATGCACCAAAAAGTCCTCTTGATATTATCACTCAAAAAGGCAATAATCATTAATTGCAAAAAAGAGAGGTTCTTATTTGCGTCCTATAACCATTATAGCCACATCCCAGTCAGGACAGATATTCGAGAAATCGCATAGAAGCCTTAGAGAATCCGGTCTTGTAGAAGAAGTTATAACAACGTCTGTGCCATTAACGACAAACGAAACGCTCAATAGAATAATCGCCGGGGTCAAGACCGATTACTTCCTCCTGCTTGTCAAGGATAATCTCATTTTTTTTAAATCTCATGCAATGGAGAGGATGCTTGAGGCAGCCAAAACCAAAAGGGCAGGTATTGTCTATTCCGATTATTATGATGAAGGAAAAGATGTTAGAAGACCGCACCCCCTCATCGATTATCAGTTTGGGAGCGTCCGGGATGATTTTGATTTCGGCCCAATCATGTTTTTTTCAACAGAGGCAGTAAAAATAGCCCTTCAAAGATACGGGGCAATACCACCTGTGAGGTTTGCCGGTCTCTATGACCTTCGACTCAAGGTCTCTATAGACAATCCGATTCACCACATAGATGAGCCCCTGTATTCTGTATTTGATAAAGAGGATAGCCAAAGGATAGATACCCACTTTTCCTATGTAGACCCGAAAAACACCGAGGTCCAGAGGGAGATGGAGTTTGTTTTCACAGATTATCTGAAAAAAATTGATACCTACATACCACCTGAGTATCTCAAAAAAACAGGGCAGATGGGGGGTCATCAATTCCCAGTTGAAGCCTCTATTATCATACCTGTTAAAAACAGGGCAGGGACTATTGCAGATGCTATCTATAGTGCCCTATCCCAGAAAACGGATTTTTCATTTAATATCATAGTAGTGGACAACCACTCAGGAGATGGCACAACAGGCATCCTCTCTGGTCTGGCCAATAAACACACTCAATTAATCCATATAATCCCGGAAAGGCACGACCTCGGGATTGGCGGCTGCTGGAACGAGGCGATTTACTCCCCTTTTTGTGGCAGGTATGCAGTTCAGCTTGACTCAGATGACCTCTACAGTAGCAGCCAAACGCTCCAGAAAGTAGTTGAAATGCTCCGTGATGGCAGCTATGCAATGGTAATAGGTTCATACACCATTGTGGACTTCAACCTCAAAGAGATTCCACCCGGTCTTATAGACCACAGGGAGTGGACAGATGAAAACGGACACAACAACGCCCTTCGCATAAACGGCCTCGGAGCACCAAGGGCATTTAATACTACGATAATAAGGCGTATAGGATTCCTCAATGTGAGCTATGGGGAGGACTATGCAGCAGCACTTCATATATGCCGTGAATACAGGATAGGGAGGATATTCGAGAGCCTCTATCTATGCAGACGATGGGAGGGTAATACAGATGCAGCCCTACCCCTAAAAAAGATAAACGAGAACAATGCCTTTAAAGATAGTATCCGCACAGAGGAGATCATCTCAAGGCAAAAAATGAACAAAAAAATATGAGCAACTATCCTACAGATAAGATATATGCTTATTTCGATGGAAAAGACCTGAGTGGTCTTTGCAACAGGCTTTTATCCCAGCAGATAAAGACATGGCGCCAATTAAGGGAAAACTATGAGTTGCTCAAAAAAACAAAAACCAGAACCATCTCCTGCAATGGATTCACCGTTAAGATACAGCATAATCCTGGCAGAGCAACGAGCACCCTTGCAGATACAAGACCAGAGGCCATAGAAAGTAGACCTTGTTTTCTGTGCCTTTCTAATCTCCCGGAAGGGCAAAAAGGCATACTCTACAGGGATTTTCTCATCCTCTGCAACCCTGCACCTGTCTTCTACCACCACCTCACCATAAACTCCATAGGACACTCACCCCAGCAGATTGACAAAAATATAGGTTTTCTCCTGGAACTCACAAAAGACTTAGGTGATGGCTGGATTACCCTCTATAACGGCCCTAAATGCGGGGCATCTGCCCCTGACCACCTCCATTTTCAGGCCATCCCCAGGGGTAATACACCTCTTGAAAAGGAGTTAAATCATTGTAAAAAGATTATAATGTCTTCTTCTACACCCCATGCCTTTATATACTACGGAGATATCCAGGGACGGGTCTTTTTTATCCTCGAGGGTAATGAAACTCAGGCCTTAGAGGCTGCCTTTGGTGGGCTACTCCATGCCTTGAAATCTGCCCTCAATACAGAAGATGAGCCCATGCTTAATATTGCCTGCCTGACCGGGGAAGAAGGCTTGAACCTTATAGTATTTCCCAGGTCAAGACACCGCCCCCATGTATTTTTCATGCAGGATGGGGACAGGATTGCGGTAAGCCCTGCTGTTATAGAGATGACAGGTGTGATTGTTACACCTTTAGAGAGAGATTTCTTGAGGCTCGATGCCAAGACTTTGGAATCTATATACACAGAGGTCTCCATGGATAAAAAGACCCTGGAGGCCATTATAAACCCTGCCTAATCCATCAAAACCCCTCTTGATAATATCATGGAAAAAGGTAATAATCATTCAGTGAGGAGTTATGGACAGGATTTAATCGGTTAAAAAAGAGCGTCCATACACTTAAAATAAAACAGGGGGTTGAGCTATGAACTTATATCCAAATCTTTTCAGTCCAATAAAAATCAAAGGTCTTAATCTATCCAACAGGATAACCATGGCCCCTATGTATGTGGGGTATGCTGATGCAGAGGGAAAGGTAACAGAACTCGTCCTTGACCACTACAAAAAGATGGGGGCGTCAGGGGCATCCCTTATTGTTGTAGAGAACATGTGTATTGACCCCTCCGGTCTCGGCGCACCCTTTATGCTAAGGGTGGATAAGGATGAATACATAGACGGCCTGAAAAAGATTTCAGATACCATACACAATGAAGGGGCATACGCATTTGCCCAGATTAATCATGCAGGTAGATATGCATTCATGAGGGACAGGATTGCGCCCTCTCCGGTCAAGGTCTGGGATGTCACCCCAAGGGAGATGACTGTCAATGAGATAAAATTTATGATTGAGAGATATGCAGATGCTGCATTAAGGATAAAAAAGGCAGGTTTTGACGGTGTAGAACTCCATGGAGGCACAGGTTATCTCTTAAGCCAGTTTGTGTCGCCGAGGCTAAACAAGAGGACCGATGAATACGGCGGTAGCCTTGAGGCAAGGATGCGCTTTCCTATAGAGGTCCTCGAGGCTGTGCGAAAAAAGGTGGGCGAAGAGTATCCAGTGGGATACAGGCTCCTTGCCGATGAACTATACCCTGGCGGGCTTACCCTGGATGAGGCAGTCGTTTTTGCAAAGACATATGCAGAAAAAGGCATAGACTACCTATCTGTCATGGCAGGCACCCATGAATCATTCAAAATGCCTCCATATGTTGAAATGGAAAGAAACGAAGGGTATATGGTTCCATTTGCAAAGGCCATTAAAAAAGCCCTGCCTGAGACGGTGATTATAGCTGCAGGAAGGATTCAGACCCCCCAGTATGCTGATAAGGTTATAAAAGACAAAGAGGCGGATCTAATAGGCCTTGCAAGGGTCCTCTTCAGCGACCCACTCTGGCCCAAAAAGGCCAAAGGCGAGATAGCCGAACCAATTGTCGCTTGCAATCCTTCATGCTCCCAGTGCATGGACATGATTATGAAGGGCAAGAGACCCTATTGCTCTCAATGGAGCAAAAAGGAGAGGCAGGATTTTATTAAAAAAATAGAGGGAAAATAAAACAGCTTACAGAGGAAAAAGATACTATCTTGCTAAAAATTAGAACATCCTTCTGCGAGGAAAAAGACTTGGTGGCTTAAAGGACTCTGAACATAATGTTGAATAAAAATTATATTGTATACAATTAAATTTTCGTTTTTGTTCACGATAAGAAACAAAAAGGAATGGGATAAAAAATAAGCGGTTTTTGTTGTATTATTATGGCTTTTCCTTGACATTTAAAACAAAATAGGTTTTAAAGAAATTAATTTTACCAAATGAGGTGAGAACCATGAATAAAAGTTTACTGGAAGGGAAAAAAATCTTGGCAGTGGATGATGAGCCGGATGTCCTTGTGGTCTTGGAGGAAGAGATAAAAGAGGCCTGTCCGAGTTGCACATTCGAAAAGGCGGTAACCTATGAAGAGGCCATGGAAAAATTAGAGAAAAATACCTATGACATTGTAATCCTCGATATTATGGGTGTCAGGGGTTTTGACCTCCTTGAATACAGTGTCAAAAAAGGCCTCAAGGTTGTTATGCTTACTGCCCAGGCATTAAATGCTGATGCATTACAGAAGTCATACCAGATGAAGGCACACGGATACCTGCCAAAGGATAAACTCGGCGAGATAGTCCCATTTCTTGAGGATGTTCTCCAGTATGATTTCTCAACAGGCTGGAAGAGGCTGCTATCAAAATTAGAGGATTTCTTTGATAAGACCTTTGACCCGGGCTGGCGTAATAAAATAGGTTATTAAGGAGGAGATGGTCATGGCATTCAGTGAGTTGATAAAAAAATTTAACCGTTTTTTGTTCATCATAGGTGGGTGTGCTGTTGTCTTTATGATGCTTATCACCGTGGCAGATACTATATTGAGGTTTTTCAAAAAACCCATTGTAGGGACATATGAGCTTGTTGGTCTTGCTGCAGCTGTTGTCCTTGGTTTCAGCATCCCATATACCACATCTTTGAAGGGCCATATAACAGTGGATTTCTTTACCATGAAATTTAAACCAAAGGCAAAAAAATTCTGGCTTGTCCTGACGAGGCTCTTGGGGCTTTTTCTCTTTGCATTTATGGGATATGAGATGATTGTCATGTCCAATGACCTGAGGACATCAGGGGAGGTATCGGCAACCCTTCAATTACCCTTCTATCCCATTGCCTTTGGAATAGGCATATGCCTTTTCTTCCAGGTAATCACCCTTATTTTGGATACCATATTGGCTATAAAGGAGGAGCAGAAATGAGTGCAGAATTAATAGGTGTAATAGGTTTCCTCTTCATGTTTTTTCTCTTGGCTGTTGGCCTTGAGATAGGTTTTGCCATGGCCATAACAGGCTTTATAGGTTTTGCATACCTGACATCCTTTCCTGCTGCATGCAACCTCCTTGCCAAGGATGTGTATGATGTTTTTACCACTTACAGCCTGACAGTTGTCCCTCTTTTTATTTTGATGGGTCAGATTGCCGCAAACTCCGGTATAGGTAAAAAACTCTACGACATGTCCTATAAATTTATAGGCCATATACCTGGTGGTCTTGCCATGGCAACAAGTATTGCCTGCACATTCTTCGGTGCCATCTGTGGCTCCACCACTGCTACTGCCGCTACATTCGCCAGTGTATCTGTCCCTGAGATGAGGCGTTACAAATATGATGACAGGCTTATAGGCGGTGTTATATCAGCCTCTGGTGGCATAGGGATTATGATCCCACCCAGCGTTATATTCATTGTCTACGGGATATTCACCCAGTTATCCATAGGCACACTGTTTATGAGCGGTGTCCTGCCAGGGATTGTTATCTGTCTTTTGTTTATCATTGCCATATATATCTGGTGCAAAAAAAACCCGGCCCTCGGGCCAAAAGGCGAGAGATCAACATGGGGTGCAAGGATAAAATCCCTGCAGGGTGGTATAGAGATTATCATTATATTCTTTATCCTAATGGGCGGTATCATGAAGGGTATATTTACACCCACTGAAGGCGGTGCAATAGGCGCCTTTGTCACACTCCTTCTGGTTATAGTAACAAGGACAATAACATTAAAGGCCTTTTGGAAGTCTATACTCGATACCCTTGTGTCATCATGTATGATTATGATTATAGTGGCAGGCGCTACCATATTCGGACACTTTATAGCCCTCTCCCGTATACCCTTTACAGTGGCATCATGGGTCGGCGGTCTCGGACTGCATCCTATCATTATTATGGCCATGATTATCTTCATATATCTCATCGGCGGTTGTGTGATAGATGCCCTTGCCCTTATAGTCCTCACAGTCCCCATATTCTATCCTGTTATACTCCAGCTTGGCTTTAACCCTGTATGGTTTGGCGTGATTATAGTCCTGATCACCATGATGGGGGTTATCACACCGCCTGTAGGTGTAAACAGCTATGTGGTGGCAGGTATATCCAAGATACCTTTAAATACTGTTTTCTCAGGGATATGGGTATTCCTTGGATGTCTTGTTGTGGCGGCTATAATCTTTATAGCATTCCCTGAACTTGCCCTGTTTTTACCAAAGATGCTCGGTATGGCAGTCCAATAGAAACAACTATTTTTTCAAGGCCTCCAGTTTATATGCTGGAGGCTTTTTTTATTTTTATCAAAGGTTTTATTTGTCTTCCATAAAAAGGGGTTGACAAAGCATTACAGGATTTAATATAAATAGAAAAAATACATTAGGAGGGATGTGGTTATGAAAAAAAGTTTTATGGTCAAGTTTTTTCTTTTTGTCTTTTTTGTCTCTGTCTGCTTTGTCTCCATACCCAGCATAGCCGGTGCCCAGAAGGCAATAGAGTTGAGCTTCTCCAACTTCTTCCCAGCAGCCCATAAAAACAGCAAGATTATGGAGGAGTGGATTAAAGAGATAGAAAAGAGAACAGGCGGCAAGGTAAAGATAAAATATTATCCTGGTGGCACACTGACACCGGCAGCCCAGGTTTATGACGGCGTTGTAAAAGGCATATCTGACATAGGCGAGAGCTGTTTTGCATACACAAGAGGAAAATTCCCTGTCATGGAGGCTGTTGACCTTCCCTTCGGTTACAAGAGCGGTGTAATAGCAACAAACCTCATAAATGCAGTCTATCAGAAATTTCAGCCAAAAGAACTTGCCGATGTTAAGGTCCTTATTCTCCATGCCCACGGCCCTGGTATACTCCATACAAAGTTTCCTGTCTCCAAACTCGAAGATTTAAAGGGTAGAAAGATCAGGGCAACAGGCCTTGCATCAAAGGTTGTAACAGCACTGGGTGGTGCACCTGTTGGCACTGCAATGGGTGAGACATATGATGCACTCAGAACCGGCGTTGCCGAAGGCGCTATGGCTCCTGCTGAGGCACTTCAGGGCTGGAAATGGGGTGAGGTTGTTGCCAATACAGTCCAGAACTTTGGTTCTGCTTATACAACAGCCATGTTTGTCGTGATGAATAAGGGTAAATGGAATTCTCTGCCCAAGGATGTCCAGAAGGTCTTTGAGGATGTGAGCAAAGAATATACACAGAAACAGGCACAGCTCTGGGATGCCATAGACAAAGAAGGTTATGACTTCTTGAAATCCAAGGGCAACAAGATAGTCCAGTTGTCCCCTGCAGAGGATGCCCGCTGGGCAAAGGCCGTGCAGCCACTCCTCGATGAATATGCAAAAGGTGCAAAGGCAAAAGGTCTTCCTGGTGATGAAATTGTAAAATTCTGTAAAGATTTC
>JAKPCK010000091.1 GCA_029553295.1 Deltaproteobacteria bacterium
AAATAATGAACAGGGTCATTGCATCTAAAGACATAGTGGCTGCAGACGCCTATGCCACAACCCTCTTTAATCTCAGGCCTCAGGATATATCAACAACAGTTGCAGCATATAAAAGAGGCCTCGGCGAGATGAACCTCAATAGAATTAAGGTAATAAAGGCCTAAAAAATATCCCCAGAGCCTTTTTTCTATCTTTCTATTGCCCTAAAGTTGAATAATACCTTTCTGACTCTAATGGGGTCTCTATTGTGTTGATATTTTTTCAAAAACTCAAAAAAATCTCCCCAAGTTCTTCTTGACAAGTCTCTTTTGTCTTAATATGATTGAACTATTAATAGAATAAATTGAAAAATAATGAGAGAAGCAGATTGAAAACCATACATAAGATAATAAATGGTGATAGCCAGTGTGAGGCAAAATGGTCATCTTGCCATGTTTCTCGAAGAAATACCTGCAAGGCTTATTAAGATGTTCTCATTTGTGGGGGAAACTGTCTTGGACCCGTACCCACCTCCATGGAGATTACTTCGGAGGTATTCCGTTTCTTATCGTCGACGGCCAGTTTTCACGTCGCTCAAAGCGTTTTTCGATAGCTGGCCCGCCAGGTTTTACCGACCAGGTGATGTAGCCCGTCCACTTGATTCACTTAGGGGTATGGATTATAAAGCCATAAAACACTGGAAATGAGGTTATTAGGGTCTCATATTCCTTATAGCATCCTTCATCTTTTTTATATCCTCTCTGTTAGGTCTTAAATCCTTATAAAAAAATTCCTGGAATTGTCTGACAAATATAAACCCCTTTTCCCTCAAAGGTTCCTCTTTTATGCCCATCACAAACTCTTCTAAACCCTGGGAGGACATTTTTTCATATCCATACCCTTTCATCTTTTTTAAAAACATCAAGAGGATAGCCCTATCCATGTTTTTTCTCAGTCTGTATTCCTTTACTGCAAAAAGGACTATGGCCGCTGCAACTAAAAGAAATAAAAGGTATCTTGCGTATCTCCACCAGTCTATCGTGTTCAGTTTGATAGAAGGTTTTTTAATACCTGACCTTATGGCGAATATGATAGATAGCTGTTTATCGAGATTATAATTGATAACAAAGGCGTACCAGTAATAATTTATGGTATCCAGGGCAAGCCTCAGCCTCATCATGGGGCTGCCTTTTTTTAGCAAGGCAAAATTATCAATGGAGGCAGGGGTGGGGTCAAGCCTTACCC
>JAKPCK010000097.1 GCA_029553295.1 Deltaproteobacteria bacterium
CAAATTGCCCTACTGTGTCGGCAAAAAATACTGTTGAGAAGGCAAGAAAAGAATACCAGAGGCCTGAAAACTATGAATTTGCCCGTAATGCATCCATTCAGGAGGGAGAGTGCTATGCCGATAGGGACAGAAAACCCTATACCATGCATCCAGTAAAACCGAGGATACTCGAGATTGCAGAGTTTGCTAAAAAGATGGGATACAGGCGACTCGGGCTTGCCTTCTGCGCCGGACTTGCAAGAGAGGCGGAAAAGGTGGTAAATTTTTATGAAAAAAAGGGATTTGAGGTAGTCTCTATTATATGTAAGGCAGGCTGTATTCCCAAAGAGGAGATAGGCATAAAGGATGAAGAAAAGATTTTTAGAGGTGAGCACGAATCCATGTGCAACCCTATATTTCAGGCAATGATGGCAAATGAAGCGTATGTTGACTTTAATATCCTGCTTGGACTATGTGTGGGGCATGATTCACTCTTTCTTAAATATGCAAAGGCACCTTCCACTGTCCTTGCAGTAAAAGACCGTGTAACAGGACATAATCCTCTGGCAGCCCTCTATCTACTGGATGGTTATTATGCATGGCTTAAATAGAAGACCTTTTTAACTGGGAATGTATGGACTTATGGAGAAATTGGGGATACATATTTTGTAAAGATAGAAGGGACAGGGTTTAGTAAATCACTGCCTTACAAAAATAAGTTTATCCGTATCAAAGCCAAGGGCTTTTGCCTTTTTAATAAGTTCGGTTTTTATTGATTCTTCCATTTCAGGTGTTCTTGACAGTATCCACAGATAGTCTCTATTGGGACCGCAGACAAGGGCATAAGAATAATCCCTATCAAGGGCTATGATGTTGTATCCACCATAAAAGGGACCGAAAAAGGATACTTTTAGCATCCCGATATTCTCGTCAGCTACAAAATATGCCTTGCCTGTTGCCTCTTTCCATTTGCCTGATTCTGGGTCGAATCCTCTGTTTACCACCCTTACACCGCCGTTTTCTCTTAGGCTGTATTCAGCATAAATCCTCTCAAGACCTCTCTCAAATGGGTGGTCAAGTCTTGCTATCTCATACCATCTGCCGAGATAGCGTTTTATATCAAAGTTCCTTACAGGTTCTATGTTGTCAGGGATGCCCGTGCATCCAGATAGAAACAACAGCAAAGATAAAGCTATAAATAATCTTTTCATACATGGACCTCGTAAAAAAATTTTTAGCTCACCTCACCGCTATGGGGAAGTCTGGCACTGTTACAGGTTTTGTGGTAACAGGTGTCTGTTTGCCCTTTGTTATCTCCTTTACACGCTCTGCTATGAAGGCATCGAGCATATTCACTGTTATCTTTCCCTTACCGAGGAGGTCTGCCTTGCCAGCTATGCCCTCAATCACTGCCTTTGTGAATGCACCGTTTTGCCACTGCGGGTCTTCAAGGGAATACTGCCTGCCTGTAGATGATGTAAAGACCACAACACCGTTTTCTGCACTGGTGAGTTCGTTTATCACACCTGTTATGTCCGCTATTGCCCTTTTACCCATCACTCCTCCTGCGTGGCAGGTATCCACAAACATCACCACTTTGCCCGCTATGGATGAAACTGTGTTTTTTATGTCTGAAAAGGCTATTGCTGTCCTTTTTAATTTCTCAAGGTCTGCATTCTGGGGTAAAAAGTAGTATATCCCTGCAGGGTCGTTTATTCCATGACCTGCTATAAAGAGCATCGCCACATCTTTATGGGTTGTCTCCTTCTGTAACCATTCAAGGCCATCAAGGGTTTCATCCTTTGTTGCCTTATCATCTGTAAGG
>JAKPCK010000116.1 GCA_029553295.1 Deltaproteobacteria bacterium
TGGTCAAGCACATTTAATACCCGTTCCATTATAGCAAGGGCAAGGTTAAACCTGCCGCTCCACTTCGACCCTATAGGTGTTGCGGTCCTCACAATGGTAGATGCCAAGGCAGCAGGTGTCATGTTTACTGTAAACCCTGTAAACGGTGATGTGGCCAAGGTAGCCATAGAAGGTAGTTTTGGTTATGGAGAGGCTGTAGTATCAGGTAATGTAACGCCGGACAGATACCTTGTAGATAAGGTGACCATGGAGATAGAGGAGAGGGTTATATCCGATAAAGGTGCTGAATTTGTATATAACCCGGAGACAAAAGAGATGGAATATAAAGAACTGCCACCGGATAAGAGAAAGGTGCAGTGTCTTGAAGATAGAGAGATACTTGAGCTCACAAGGCTTGCTAAGGAGGTGGAGAGGCATTTTCAGTGTCCCCAGGATATAGAGTGGTCTATATCGAGGAGCCTACCATTTCCCAAGAATATATTCCTTGTCCAGGCAAGGCCCGAATCTGTCTGGGGCAAGAAAAAGAAGGAGTCTGTCCTCGGTAAGAAGAGCGGTATGGAGCTTTTATTTGAGAGGGCATTCACGCCTGTGAAGGTAAAGATTTAAGATTCCATGAAGAGACATCTCCTTATAATTGCCACAATGGACACAAAGGGCAAAGAGGCAGAGTTTGTAAGGATGTGCAGCCTTGAGCAGGGGATACAACCTATTGTTATGGACATAGGGACACTTGGAGAGCCCCATATATCCCCTGATATAACGAGCTATGAGGTGGCCCGGGCAGCAGGATATGATCTTGCCGAGATCAAAAGCAGAAAAGACCGTTCAGAAGCCGTAAGGGCCATGGAGGAAGGCGGGGCAAGGATGGTGGAGGGATTATTCGCAGAAAAAAGGATTGACGGTGTTATAGGTATGGGGGGAGGGACAGGCACAGGTATTGTGAGTTTTATTATGAGGCACCTCCCCTTTGGATTTCCAAAGCTTATAGTATCCACTGTAGCGTCAAGGGACATAAGGGAGTATATAAGGACAAAGGACATTGTAATATTCCATTCTGTGGCAGACCTCCTGGGATTCAACGCCTTTATCCGTAAGATTCTGAGGCAGGCCACACTGGCGATATGCGGTATGATAGATGAAGGCCATGGGATAAGAAATTCAAGACCCATGGTTGCCGTGACTGCCTATGGTGTAAGCTCTGTCTGTGCTATGAATGCAGAGCCCCTTCTTGAAAAAAGGGGTTATGAGATGATAGGTTTTCATGCCAATGGTATTGGAGGCATGGCCATGGAGGAGCTTATAGCCCAGGGACTCATAGCAGGTGTCCTTGATTTTACCCCCCATGAGATAGCAGATGATATGTTTGGAGGCTACTGCAGGGGCATTGGGCCTGAGAGGTTTGAGACAGCAGGAAAGATGGGTATCCCCTATGTCTTTGCCCCTGGCGGTCTTGATAATGCAGTATTCAGCCCCTTTTATCCCATGCCGGATTCGTTAAAGGGCAGGAGGACTTATACCCATGATATAAGGTTCTGTGTCCGTATGGAGAGGGATGAGTTACTGATGTTTGCCCGAATCATCGGGGAGAAGCTCAACAGGTCTCGAGGCCCGACCTATGTATTAATACCTAAAAAAGGGTGGTCAGAGGCAGATAGGGAGGGGATGCCCCTTTATGACCCAGACATGAACAGGGTATTTGTAGACGAATTAAAAGGCATATTGAGACCTGATATACCCATTGAGGAGATGGACTGCCACATAAGTGATGAGGTGTTTGCCTTAAGGGCAGTGGATGTCCTGGATGGCATGATTAAAGGTGTTAATGGGGTCTTTAGGGTTAACTGAGTCTATTTTAATTATATGGAGACAAAGGTTTTAAAAGAGGCAACCGAGAGGTTTGAGATTTATGCCCTGATAAATATTATAGGTGAGGATATACTCGTTATTATAACAGGGGGTAGGGAACATATAGGCGCCATAGGTATAGCCCAGCCAAGACCAAGTATTCAGGACCCAGAAAAGATAAGCTCTACAAGTTCTGTTTATACATTTCTGGGACATAAAGAGGACATGGTGGTAAAGTCAATATCAGAGGGGCTGTCAAAGGGATTGAATAAAAAAGTAGTTGTTGTTGCAGGTATACATTGGGACAATTTAATGAGAGAGGATATAGAGGAGATTCTAAATATGTGCAGAAGGATGGAAGGCAGGATCATGGAGGAGATGAAAAAGCCATGAAGAAGAGGATTATAGTAGCCATTACAGGTGCAACAGGTATAATCTATGGCATCAGGCTCCTGGAGGTATTAAGGGAACTGGATACAGAGACCCATTTAATACTCTCCGATGCAGCAAGACAAAATATCCTTATTGAGACCCAGTATAAGATAGAATATGTGGAAAATCTTGCATATAAGACCCATAACATAGGAAACATGGCTGCATCCATATCCAGTGGTTCATTTAAGACATATGGTATGGTTGTTATCCCATGCACCATAAAGACCCTTTCAGGTATAGCCAATTCATATAATGATAACCTTATTGTCAGGGCTGCTGATGTGGTGTTAAAGGAGAAGAGGAGGCTTGTCCTTGTAGTAAGGGAGACACCTTTTCATAAAGGGCATCTTGAGCTTATGGGCAAGGTAGCAGATTTAGGCGGTATAATATTGCCCCCTGTCCCTGCCTTTTATCACAAACCAAAAGGTATAGAGGACATTATAGACCATACAGTGGGAAAGGTCCTTGATTTAATGGATATTGACCATAACCTCTTTAAGAGATGGGAGGGGAAATAAATTCAGATAAAAGACTGCCGAATTAAGCTTGATATTTTGTAATTGACTTTATGACAAAAATTGATTATTTTTAGATAATGTTAAACTTTTACAACATAGCATCACTTACCCGTAAAAGCATAATTCCTTTGTTTGCACTTACCGATAATTTTCGAAAGCGAAAGAATTCCTGAATTAAAAATCTGTTTTACCCTCATATAGGTTCTTTTAATAAACGATTTAAAAGAGAGGTTGTATATGGAAAGGATAATTAAAAAAGTTCTAATAGCAAACAGGGGCGTCCCAGCAGTTAGGATTATGCATACATGCAGGGATAGAAAGATTGCCACAACAGCGGTTTACAGCACACCTGACAGGCTTGCACACCACGTATATATGGCAGATACAGCAATACATATAGGAGATGCACCGCCTGCAAAATCATATCTGAACATGGAGAAGATAATAGATGCTGCCCATAAAAGCAAGGTAGATGCAATCCATCCTGGTTGGGGTTTTTTATCTGAAAATCCTGATTTTGCCCAGGCTGTAATAGACAATGGCTTTATATGGGTTGGTCCACCTCCTGATATTATAAGGATGCTGGGGGATAAAATTCAGGCAAAGAAGATGGCCCAGAAGGCGAGTGTCCCTGTAATTCCCGGTATCTCTCCTGTTGATAGTGTAGAAGATATTAAAAAATGGATGAAGACAGAGAATGTCACTTACCCTATTATTATAAAGGCGGTTGCCGGTGGTGGCGGTAAAGGTATGGTGAGGGTCGATTCAGAGGCAGAGCTTATAAATGCCTTCAATCAGACCCAGTCAGAGGCGCAAAAATCATTCGGTGATAACAGGGTTATGGCTGAAAAATACATATCCCATGGCCGTCACATTGAGGTCCAGATTGTGGGAGATGAATTTGGAAATATAGTTCATCTTTACGAAAGGGAATGTACGCTCCAGAGAAGACATCAAAAAATAATAGAAGAGGCCCCGTCTCCATCCATCGATGAAGACCTCCGTCAGGAGATATGCTTTGCTGCTGTCCGTCTTATGAGGGAGGTAAAATACGTATCAGCAGGGACAGTGGAGTTTATCCTCGATGCACCTAATAAAAAATTCTATTTCCTTGAGGTGAATACTCGACTACAGGTAGAACATGGTATAACAGAATTGATTACAGGCCTTGACATTGTGGGCATGATGCTCGATATTGCCATGGGTAAAAAACTACATGTGAAACAATCCGATATAAGACCCAACAGATGGGCATTGGAGGTAAGACTCAATGCTGAAAATCCAAGAAATTTCAGCCCCTCTTTCGGCAGGATCACAAGACTCCTTGTGCCTCAGGGGCCAGGTGTAAGGATTGCATCCGGTGTCTATGAAGGCGCTGATGTGCCACCTTACTATGATTCTTTGATAATGCTTGTTATTACAGCAGGCGTGGATAGAGATGATGCCATAAGGGTTATGGACCGTGCCCTGGGAAGGAATTTAAGGGTTGAGGGTGTTTTGACCCTTGCACCGCTTCTTCTGGCTATAATCAGGCATCCAGCGTTTAAGGCAGGTGAATTTTCAACGTATTTTATAGAAGCCCGTATGGATGAACTTATAGCATCCTTTCGGGATAGAAACAGCGAGGATGAGGTGCTAAAAATCGCACACTATGTGGCAAAGGTATCTGCCCTTGGGCCACCACCATGGATGTGAGGTGAATTATGGAAGAATATGTATTTGTAACACCAAAAATGGATTTAAAGGAGATATTAAAAAAGGTCAGGGATTCAAAAAAGGTATTTTTTACATCTACTGCCATGCGCGATGCAGGTCAATCGGATTATAAAAACAGGATCCGTATCCACGACCTTCTTACGCTGGCACCTCTATATAATAAAATGGGTCTATTTAGCGCAGAGTGTCACGGAGGGGCACGCTGGCATGTGGGTATAATGAACAGAAAGGAAAGCCCTTTTGAAGAGATTAGGATTCTAAGGGAGGCCATGCCTGAAGTTCTACTTCAAACCCTTGTTAGAGAGACAAGTCTCTGGGGATACAGACCTTATCCAAAAAACATTGTGGAATATGCAATCTCCCGTGTTGATATTGACGTCTGGCGATGCTTTTCGTTTTTGAATGATATTAGAAACATGAGGACTGTGGCAGAAGTGGTCATGGAAAGGGGAAAGATCTTTGAGCCTACCATCTCATTTACAGACGCAGAGTGGGCAACAGATAGCTACTATCTCGGTGTTGTGGATGAGATTATTTCATTGTGCGGTAGCTCAAAAGATATAATCATTGCCATAAAAGATATGGCAGGCGTGGGCACAACAAAGAGGATTGGAAGGCTCATAGATGCCATAAAACAGAAATATCCTGACCTTTTAATTCAATATCATCGCCATATGACAGATGGATTGGCACTGCCTGCATATCTATCAGCAGCTCTGGCAGGTGCAAAGATTTTCGATGTGGAAGAGGATTCCCTCGTGAGATTCTACGGTCAGCCACCCATACTTGCCGTAGAGGCATATTTTAGAGAGGCGGGTATTGATGTGCATCTAAACAGGTCACTTGCAGAGGAGGCTGTTGTTAAGATAAGGGAATGGATAAATAATTATGAGTGGGCAGAATCACCTTTCAGGGGATTTGACCATACAGTAACATACCACAGGATGCCAGGTGGTGCTTTTCCAAGTTCCTTTGAACAGGCAAGTAAAGGTAATTTTCTCGATTTAATGCCCTCCATACTCAAGGTTATGTCATTGTACAATAAAATTATCCATTATTTTGATGTTACACCGGGTTCTCAAATTACCTGGGTAACTTGCAGTGGAATTGTGAACAGATACGCAAAGGAGCAAGGTACAACTGGAGTTAAGAACCTGATAAAATTATTGGAAAAATTCATCTATGAAAAAAATCAAGATTTTGATTCCATGGACGAAAGAGAACAGGAAGAGCTTTTAAACCTTTTCAAAAATGCACCGGATGATTTCAAAAATCTCATACTCGGGCAATACGGGAGGCTCCCTTATGGTTGGCCTGCTGACTGGGTTTATAAAAGCACCTTTGGAAGCGATTGGGAAGAGAAGATTAAATCAAGAAACGACAGTTCACCGGATGAAATGTTAAAAAATGAAAACCTTGAACGCCTGAGGTGGAATCTAAAAGATGCCATAGGTAGAAATCCCACAGATGAAGAGTTTGTAATGTATCTTATGCACCCTAAAGATACAATTGAGTTTATAGAATGGAGGGAAAAATTCGGTGAGGCACCCCTTGTGCTTCCCACCCATGTCTGGAGAAATGGTCTAAAAAAACCAGGGGATAAAGTGGAATTTGACCTATGGGGAAAGCCTTATTGTGTTGAGCTTGTATCCATTGGCGCTGAACACGATGGTGTAATACATGTAGTTGTCCTTGTAAACAATAAGACAAAGGTATATGAAGTGCAGACCCCTAAAGCCAAAAAGGCAGAAAAGAGAATGGCAAAAGGATTAAATGAAATTGGTGCCCCTGTTAATGGTACTGTATGGCGAATCGGTAATCCTGAAAGGGGTATGTTGAACGTTGGTGACATTGTCCATAAAGGTGAAGAGATTGCCAATGTGGAGGCCATGAAAATGGAAAACGTTATAACAGCACCTTTTGACGGCCAGATTGTGGAGATATGCATAAAACTCAATGAACTCGTAGAGGAAGGACAGCTCCTCTTTGTAATAGACAGGAAGGTAAGGGAGGATAAACAATCAGAAATCCCAGCAGATTCATAGGATTATAAATTGAGGCCTCTGCATAACCTCATATTTTCTGGGATGTGCCATACAGAGAAATAGTATGGCCTGGGGCGGGAGATAGCCTGGTCCTTGCACCAGCCATTGAGAATGAGATGGGTATTAATATAAAAACCCGGCAGGATTTCTTTTAGACCTTCCTGGTTAGCATCATGTCTGTTAATGCCATGAGGGCGTCCCTGTATTTAGATGGCCTGAATCCCTCAAGACATTTTCTTGACCCCTCTATGTATCTCTTTGTTGTATTGTATGTATATTCAAAACCACCGTACTTATCTATGATGCCTTTTATCTTTTCAAAATCATCATTAGTTGCAGATTTGTCTGCCAGTTTTTCTTTGATTAAGGTCTTTTCTTCTTCATTGGCATATCTTAGGGCATGGATCAAGGGAAGGGTCACCTTACCCTCTTTCAAATCAGTGCCTATCTGTTTACCGAATTTATTTTCCTGGGCAGTGTAGTCGAGGAGGTCATCAACAAGCTGAAATGCAATCCCGAGGTTTTTACCGTATTCCTTTAGAAGCTGTTTTTTCTTGCTGTCTGCCTTAGCAAGTATAGCACCTATCTCGCAGGCAACAGAAAAGAGTATGGCTGTTTTTTTATATATAATATCAAAATACTCCTCTTCTGTGGTACTGGGGTCGGAGGTCTTGAGCAGTTCCAGTATCTCTCCCTCAGAAAGGATTGTTGTTGCCCCTGATACCGCCTCGATAATCTTGCTGTTTCCGTCCTTAGACATGAGCTCAAAGGATTTTGAGTAGAGAAAGTCACCAACAAGGACGCTTGCCTCGTTTCCCCACAGGGTGTTGACAGTGGATGAACCCCTCCTGACCTCTGCATTGTCAACAACATCATCATGGAGGAGTGTGGCGGTATGGATGAATTCTATAACCGCTGCATACTTTATATGCTTCTGGCCTTTGAAACCGCAGAGCTTTGATGTGAGTATAACGAGTATGGGTCTTACCCTCTTGCCCCCTGATTTTATTATGTGGTTGACCATCTTTTTTATAATCTTTACATCTGTAGAGTCGAGGCTGTCTATGGCGTGTTCGAGTTTCTTTAAATCCTTCTCTATGAGTTTAAGTATCTTCTCCATAATTATACTCTCTATTGATAGTAACTTTTTATCTCTTGGGTATAATAAATATTTTCATAGATGTAAAGAGGTTTTTCTACAATAACCTCGATACCCCCATTTTTTATGAATTCGATGAGAAAAAGGTTTGCCTTCTCACCGTGTCTTGGGTGGATAAAGCGTATTTTTTTGGGCTCTAACCTTTTGGCCTTTGCTGTATATACAAGCTCCCCGAGTCTTCTTACAGGATAGATTAGATACAACCTCCCTTTATCTCTGAGTATAGATGAGGCAGAATTAAGGAGTGATTCAAGGGACAGGGTAGATTCATGTCTTGCCAGAAGCCTTGATTCCCTTGGACATCTCCGTCCTGTATTCTCTTTTGTGAAAGGGGGATTTGAAAAGACCACATGGAAGTTCATATTCTTTATGCTATCAGCCATCTCCCTTATATCACCTTTTATAAAATCCACATTATCACATCCATTCAACTCTTTGTTTTTTAATGCAAGACCGTATAGTTCTTCCTGTATCTCCACACCTGTTATCCTATTTGTCTTTCCATTGACAGCAAGATAGATGGGTATTATACCACAGCCTGTCCCTATATCCAGTGCCCGCTCATTTCTCTTCAGTGTGACAAAGTTCGCTAATATTATGGCGTCAATAGAGAATCTATAGCCCTTTTTCTTCTGTATAATCTTTAATCTTTCATTGCACAGTATATCAAGGGTCTCATCTCTATGGATGTTTTCCATCAAAAAAAGATTCCTGTATTATATCAACCGTATTTGTAGAACAAAGGACCGGTTAGTATCTTGGGATAAAAGAAGGTTGATTTAGGAGGCATGTAAAGGGAATTATCAGCTATATCCTTTACCTCCTTGACTGTTGTAGGTGGCAATAACACCATGAGGTCTATGCTTCCCCGCCTTAATTGTTCTAAATAGCTTATAGGGTCCTGGGTAAAGGATATCTCTTCCTCTTCTATGCCAAGGATGTTATTTAGCATACCGGAGTGGAGGACATTGACCTTTAACCTCTTCAGCACCTCATGTATATCTTCCCTGAATACAACAGGTCTTTTTTCTTTTAGGATATATATATTATCCATATCCTCCCTTGGGTAGAATGCATAGGAAGGCAGGGTCTCCGATGCGATTATATCGAGGGCCTTCTTTATAGAGCCTTCATCGGTTGCTGGTATCTTTTCTATTGTCATATAATCACCCAGGGCATTTATCATCTCATTGAATGGCCTTTGTTTTTTGAACCTTATAATCCTGTGGTAAGGCCAGATAACAATGCCCTTGGAATACATGTTCGTGAGATATATGGGGATATAAGGGAGGTTGAGCCTGTATGATACATCAAGCCTGTGGTGTCCATCGGCTATATAGATTTTTTTATCCTCCATGAGAGCACAAAGGTCTTGCAGGTTATTTTTTCCTCTTATCCTGTAAAATCTGTTTCTTATGGAGCTTTCATCCATGAAATCAAAGATGAGCTCCCTTTCTGGGTTTGCAAGTATATCCTCTATGCTGTTATCCATGTCCTCATAGAGTCCGAAGACAAAGCTCGTATAGGTCTTAAGGGTTGAGATGAGCCTCTCACGATCCTCCTTTGCCTTTGACCTTGTTGCCTCATGGATGAGTATCCTGTCCTTTTTGAGCCTGTTCAGGGCAATAAATCCCCTCCTTGTATGAGATGAACCGTCAGATATAAACTCCTGTTCGTAGATATATATGGTATCTTCATGGTCCTGGATAAGGATTCTGTCTTCCAGCCATTTATGGAGGGTATTCCTTGCTGTAGTATATTCATCAAAAGGGGGGATTGCCTCTGGCAGCTCTAATCTTACGGCATTATAAGGGTTTTTACGGAAATATATATCTCTGTCTGTTATAACATCATAGGGCGGACATACGCATGTACTTATATCATCTATCTTTTCTTTATTGTAGATTAATGCCCTAAAGGGCTTTGTAAAGAGTGCATCCATGAGACAGAATTTGTTAACATAGAAGAGGTGAAAAAGTCAAACCCAAGATAATATTTTCCAAAGTTCTTGAAATATTTAATATCATATGATATTTAATACAGGCTTTTATAAAACACGCCTTTCAATTAGCAATAGGGTGCAGTAAAAACTGTCTATTGTTTAAAGTGCGAGAGGCGGAAGAATAAACCAGGAGGTCCTATGTCTAATCTAACAATCAAACAACTCCTTGAGGCAGGTGTCCACTTTGGACATCAGACAAAGAGATGGAACCCCAAGATGAAACCCTATATCTTCGGGGCAAGGAATGGCATCTACATTATTGATCTGCAGAAGACACTAAAGATGTTCAAAGAGGCTTACAACTTTGTCAAAGAGGTGGCATCCCGTAATGAGCATATACTCTTTGTAGGGACAAAAAAACAGGCGCAGGAGGCCATAAAGGAAGAGGCAATAAGATGCGGTGCATTCTATGTCAACGAGAGGTGGCTCGGTGGGACAATGACAAACTTCCAGACCATTGAGAAGAGCCTTGAGAGATTAAAAAAATTCGAGGAATTAAAAAAGAGCGACATATACAAGATGCTATCTAAAAAAGAGGCATTAAGCATAGACAGACAGATAGAGAAGCTCGAGAGGAATATCGGGGGCATAAAGGGTATTGACCGTCTACCGGGTTTACTTTATGTTGTCGACCCAAAGAAGGAGTATATAGCTGTCAAGGAGGCAAAGAAACTTGGTATCCCCACAGTGGGTATAGTGGATACCAACTGCGACCCCGATGATATAGACTATGTCATACCGGGCAATGACGATGCCATAAGGGCAATAAAACTCATCACCATGAAGATTGCAGATGCAGTCCTTGAGGGCAAGGCCCTTTATGTGGAGGAGTTTCAGGGTAAGGAAGAGACTGTTTCAGACGAGCCTAAGCCCTTTATTGATGAGAGTCTGCTCGAGTCAAAATACGAAGAATACTACGATAATGATTAGTGGAGGAAGATAATATGGAGATAAATGCAGAACTGGTAAAAAAATTAAGGGAGAAGACCGGCGTTGGGCTCATGGACTGCAAAGAGGCCTTAAAGCAGTCCAAGGGAGATATGGAGAAGGCTATAGAATACCTCAGGGAAAAAGGCCTTGCAAAGCTCCAGAAGAGGACAGGAAGGGCTGCCTCTGAGGGTGTTATTGCATCTTATATCCATACCGGCGGTAAGATAGGCGTTTTGGTTGAGGTAAACTGTGAGACAGATTTTGCGGCCAATTCCAAGGATTTCCAGGAATTTGCAAAAGATATAGCCATGCAGATTACTGCTGCCAATCCCCTCTATGTAAAAAGAGAGGATGTACCTGAGGAGGTAAAGGAGAAAGAGAAGAATATATACCGTAGACAGGCAATAGACTCGGGGAAACCAGAGAAGATCGTGGATAGGATTGCAGAGGGGAAGATGGAGAAGTTCTATCAGGAGGTATGCCTGATGGAACAGTCTTTTATAAAAAATCCTGATATTACCATTAAACAGCTCTTAGAGGGGCTTGTGGTAAAGATAGGTGAGAATATTGTTATAAGGAGATTTGTCAGATTTCAGCTGGGAGAGACATCTGAAGGATAACACGCCCATGTTATATAGTCGTATACTCTTAAAACTAAGTGGCGAGGCTTTGATGGGCAGGCAGAGCTTCGGCATAGACCCGGAGACCATAAAGTCCATATGTCTTCAGATTAGAGATGTTAAGGAACTGGGTATAGAGATGGGCATAGTGGTAGGAGGGGGTAATATATACAGGGGGTTAAGGGCAGAAAAACAGGGTATAAAAAGGGTAACTGGTGACTATATGGGCATGATTGCCACTATATTTAATTCCCTTGCCCTTCAGAACATCCTTGAATCCAACGGCGTGGAGACACGGGTGCAATCAGCCCTACATGTAGAAAAGGTGACAGAACCCTATATAAACAGAAAGGCGATAAAACACCTCGAGAAGGGCAGGGTAGTCATATTCGCTGCCGGGACAGGTGGCCCTTTTTTTACCACAGATACAGCCGCTGCCTTAAGGGCCATAGAGACATCGTCCAATGTGTTATTAAAGGCAACCAGGGTCAACGGTGTATATGATAAAGACCCGGAGAGGTATAGTGATGCTAAATTCTACAGCAAGATTACCTACAGAGATTTCCTTGAAAAGGGTCTTAAGGTAATGGATGCTACGGCAATAACACTGTGCAGCGAGAATAATCTGCCTGTTATTGTTTTTAATATAAGGGGTAAAAATAACCTGAAAAAGATAGTCCTCGGCGAGGATATAGGGACAATGATAAGGGAGGTTATATGAAAAACGAGATAACCACAGAGCTGGAAGACAAACTTAAAAAGACGCTGGCAAATCTTAAAAAAGACCTTTCAAGGCTTAGAACAGGTGTTGCCTCTATCTCTCTCCTCGACGATATAAAGATAAACTATTACAACCAGCCTACACCCATAAACCAGGTTGCCACAATAGGTGTCCCTGACAGCAGGACAATAACAATCCAGCCCTGGGATAATACGGTTATAGGGGAGATAGAGAAGGCAATACAGAAATCTGACCTGGGTGTCAATCCCATGTCCGATGGAAAGACAATAAGGCTCTCATTCCCCAAGCTTACTGAGGAGAGGAGAAAGGAGCTTACAAAACTTGGTGGCAAGATGCTGGAGAATACCAGGGTTGCCATGAGGAACATAAGAAGGGACATAAATGAAAAGATAAAGAAGATGGAAAAGGATAAACTCCTCTCAAAAGACGACTCCCATAAAGAACAGGAGGGTGTCCAGAAGATGACGGACAGGTATATCGAGATGGCAGAGAAGATATACGCTGAAAAAGAAAAGGAAATAATGGAGATATAGTTTTTTTAATGTCTGACCTTGAAAATATCAAGCTTCCTGTTCATGTAGCCATAATAATGGATGGTAATGGAAGGTGGGCGCAGATGAGAAACCTGCCAAGGGTAGAGGGACACCTTGTAGGTATGGAGTCTGTGAGGGATATAGTAACCACTACAAGAAATCTCGGCATCCCCTATCTCACACTGTATGCCTTCTCTAAGGAGAACTGGACTAGGCCAAAAGAAGAGGTAAACAGGCTCCTCGAGATACTGGGTATATATCTGGAACAGGAACTGCCCCTGATGATGGAAAAGGGTATAAGATTTAACATAGTAGGTGACCTGACAGACTTTCCGGAAAGAATCCAGAAAAAAGTCAGGGATGTAATGAAAAAAACAGGAAAGAACAGGGAACTCTGTCTCAATATTGCACTGAGCTACAGCGGTAGAAAAGAGATACTCCATGCTGTCACGGGCATTGCCGAGGACTATAAAAATGGGAAGATCAAAAAGATAGATGAGAGGGTCTTTTCAAGGTATCTATGGACAAAGGGCATACCAGACCCTGATTTGCTCATAAGAACCAGCGGCGAGTTAAGGGTAAGCAATTTTCTCCTCTGGCAGATTGCCTACACAGAGATATATGTTACAGATATGCTATGGCCTGATTTCAGAAGAGAGGCATATTTAGATGCGCTCAGGGAGTATTCGAGGCGTGACAGACGTTTTGGAAGAGTAAAGGAAGCGTGAGTGGGGGAGCTAAAAAAGAGGATTATAGCAGGGATTTGTCTTGCCCCTTTGATAGTGCTCATCTTTTATTTTCTACCCCCTGCCTTGTTTTTTATCTTTCTTGTAATAGTTGCCCTTGCAGCAACCATTGAGGTACTGTCTATCTCTATGGTTAGGGAGCGTATCCTAATCTCTGCCCTTGTTGCCTGTTCTTCAATGCCTCTGTATATTAAATCCTACGAGGTCTATATACTCTGGATAATCCTCTCTGTCCTCATCTATTTTGCAGTCAGGGTATTTGTCATGAGGTCATCTATTCAGGGTGTATACGGTGATATCATAAAGGGTATGACAGTAATTGTCTTCATTGAGATATTCATAGTGTTGCCCCTTGTCTATTTCTATTTTTTAAAGGGCATAAACACATACCTGCCCTTTATTGTCCTTTTTTCCATATGGGCAAGTGACATAACCGCATATTTTTTCGGAAAGGGTTTCGGTAGAAGACCCTTGGCACCACATATAAGCCCAAAAAAGACAATAGAGGGTCTTTTAGGGGCAGCAACAGGCAGTATGGTGGTGATGGTTCTTTCTTTTAAGATAACAGGGCTTGGCATATACGAGTCTATACTGGTCGGTGCATTAACAGGTGTCCTGGGGCAGATGGGGGATATATTTGAATCTGTTGGAAAGAGGTTCTGTGATGTCAAGGATTCATCCGGTCTTATACCCGGCCATGGCGGGATACTTGACAGGATTGACAGCTTTATATTTACAACCCCTTTTTTATACCATTACATAACAGGGATAAGGCTATAGCAAGTCTCAATTTAAAGGGAGTATAAGGGCATTGAAGAAAAAGGTTCTCATATTAGGTTCAACAGGCTCAATAGGCAGGGCTACCCTCGAGGTCATAGAGAACCAACGGGATACCTTTGAGGTCTCAGGGCTAGTCTGCAGGGATAACATAGGGCTTTTAAACAGGCAGATTACCCAGTTTAATCCTCGATATGTATGTATATTCAACAAGAGACAGGAAAAAGACGTATCCTTCCATAAAAATAGACTTTTTACAGGCATAGAGGGCATCCTGAGGATGATAAATACAGATGTGGATATTGTAGTCAATGCACTGCCAGGTAGTGCAGGTCTTATACCTACCATTGAGACCATCAAGGCAGGAAAGATCCTTGCCCTTGCCAATAAAGAAAGCCTTGTCATGGCAGGGAGGATTGTGTCAGGACTGGTTAACAAAACCGGTTCGAGGCTGATACCTGTTGATAGCGAGCACTCTGCCCTTTATCAGCTCATGAAGGACATAAATCCCGGTGACCTTAAGGCTATAACCATTACTGCCTCTGGTGGACCATTCAGAAAACATAAAAAAAAGGCCCTCGAGCTTGTGAGTCCTGAAGAGGCCATGAATCACCCCACATGGAAGATGGGGAAGAAGGTTACCCTTGATTCAGCAACACTTATGAACAAGGGGTTTGAGGTCATAGAGGCAAGATGGCTCTTTGATATAGGACAAGACAGGATAAAGGTCCTAATACACCCGGAGAGTATAATCCATGGTATGGTAGAGTTTATAGACGGCTCTTTCACTGCATATCTTGCTGTCCCTGACATGAAGATACCCATATCATATGCCATAAATGAGGGAAAGATAAGGGAACTACCCTTTAAAAACCTCTGCCTCCATGAGCTGAAAAGATTGACATTCTACCCCCCTGATCTGGTGAGGTTTCCATCCCTGAGGCTTGCCTATGAGGCCTTAGATGCAGGGGATTCAGCCCTTGTGGTACTAAACTCTGCCAGTGAGGTTGTCTCCCAGGCCTTTGTTGAAGGAAAGATAAGATTTACTGATATGCCTGTGTTCATAGAGGAGGTCTTGGATAGACATAGGCTGACCTCTGTTATAGATGATTTGGAAGTGATATGGGAGGTCCATAACTGGGCTAAAGAATACGCAGAAAAAATAATTAAGGATAAGAGATGATTAATTTTGAAAATGTAATAAGTATAATATACGGGATAATTGCATTGAGTCTGCTTATTTTTGTCCATGAGCTGGGACATTATATCGTAGCCCGACTTTCAGATGTGAAGGTCCTTGCATTCTCTTTAGGGTTTGGAAAAAAGCTCATAAGCTTTAGAAAAGGTGAGACAGAGTATGCCATATCCGCTGTCCCCCTTGGTGGTTATGTAAAGCTTTTGGGTGAATCCCCGGATGATGAGATAAAGGAAGAGGAGATGCACAGGGCATATTCAAATAAGCCGCCTCTTACCAAGATACTCATCGCCTTTACAGGCCCATTTTTTAATATAGTCTTTGCCTTTATCCTCTTTTATATAGTCTTTATAAGTGGATACACTGTATTGTCCACAAAGGTAGGGGGGGTAGAAAAAGGCTATCCTGCCTATGAGGCAGGTATACAGCAGGGCGATGTAATAGTCAGGATAGATGGCCAGGAGGTCTCTGAGTGGAGTGACCTGATGGAGGTCATGTCAAGGACAGAAAAGACGCCACTGGCATTTACTGTAAAAAGGGGCGATAAAACCTTTGACCTCATGATAACACCCAGGGTTATTGAGGGTAAAAACATCTTTGGCGAGAAGATAGCAAGGCGGGTTATAGGTGTCACTGCCTCCAACGACTTTCTAAAACGAAAGGAAAATCCACTGAGTGCCCTTCCAAAGGCTGTCTATCAGACCTATTTCCTCTCAAAGGTAACTGTTGTAGGCATTATCAAGCTGATAGAGGGTAGCATCTCCCCCAAGCAGATAGGTGGCCCTTTACTTATACTGGAGGTGGCAGGGAAGCAGGCAAAGGAGGGCAAAAAGAATCTCATATACTTTGTGGCAATAATAAGCATAAACCTGGCCATAATCAATCTCCTGCCCATACCTATACTTGATGGTGGTCATATCCTGTTTCACCTTATAGAGCTAATCACAAGGAGGAAGGTCTCCCAGCGCTTTATAGATATATCCCAGAAGGTAGGGATGGGGATACTCATCGCCATTATGGCCCTTGCATTTTTCAACGACATAATGAGGATGTTCTTTGGAAAATAGGATTATCCTTGGCATAGATAACTCCCTTGACTATCTGTCCATAATCCTGTCTGATGGAGAGAGGGTTATTGAGGAGAGACATATAAAGGGACGTAAGTCACCTTCAGAGATAATAGCAGTTAGGGTTTTAGATACCCTGGGGAATAACGGATACTCTATAGATGATATAAAACTCATTATAGTGACCCTGGGACCAGGGTCATTTACAGGCATAAGGGTAGGCCTTTCCTTTTGTAAGGGATTGAGTTTAGGTAGAGATATCCCATTAATAGGTGTCCCGACCCTCGATGTATTGGCAGCCTCTTTTGTCTTTATGGATGGGTATTATATTTTTCCTGTTATAGATGCAAAAAAAGGCGAGGTATTCTCTGCCCTCTATTACATGAGGGATAGAAATATGCACAGGTTTACCGATTATCTATCAAAGAAACCAGAAGACGCTGTAAAGGATATTAAAACACCCTGTCTGTGCCTCGGATCAGGTGTTGAAATCTGTATGCCCTATATTGCAGATATAAAGGATTCAAAGGAGATATTAATAATCAGGGATGGGTTTAGAAAGGTCACAGGGGAGGCATTGATAAGAGAGGGACTAAAAAAAGGACAACCGCCAAAAGGCTCTATCATAGAGGCAATATACGGCAGGAGATCCGAGGCAGAGATAAAATTCAATATAGAGGCAATATAAAAATATCTTATTTAATAGTCGTAAATAGCGAATCGCAAATCTGAAATAGATTAAGGACTATAAAAACATAACACATCTTTCAGCAGGATGATTTTTTTGTTTTTTAGTCTCCAGTCCATAGCCTATTGCGGGGTCTCCATCTGCTCGAAGCCTATTATTGAATCCAGTTCCATCTGAAAAACCTCTTCAAGGGTTACATTGTATCTGCCGAGGATGGGCATCATACCTGTTATATCCTCTTTTTCAAGCATCTCAGCTAAAGACAACACATCTCCCAGGAGGCCCTCTCTTTTCAACAATGCCCTCTGTATATCCTCTGATAGATTCAGTTTACCGACAACCTTATCCATGGGCATGTTGAGCAGGACATCAGATATAGAGAGTATCCCTGTGATAAAAGCGCTATCTGCATCGCTTTTACTCTTGGTAATCCTCTTAGTCATGTTCTCCATAAACATACCTTTTATTGCTGCACGCTCCATAAGTGGGTTTGATTTTATATCAACCCCCTGTTTTGCAAATAGTAGGAGGGCTATCCATTTCTGGAGATTCCTGTAACCCAGGGATATTATGGCATGGCGTATGGAACTTATCCTGTGCCTCAAGTAAAAGGATGCAGAGTTTAAAAAATTCAGGAGCTTGATATCCAATTCAGGGCTCTTTTTAAATAAACCCTCTATAATTTCAATGTCCCTCTCCCTTGATACCTCGTTAAACAACTCAAGCAAGAGTAACTGGGATGGCGATGCAGTTGCACCCTCTATAACAACAGGTTTTTGGAAAAAATAGCCCTGAAATAACTCAAAACCGTGTTTCATACAGAATTCAAAATCCTCTTTTGTCTCTACTTTTTCCGCAAGGAGCCTTACAGGGTATCTCTTTAATATCTTTAATAACTCGGGAAGGTTATTTTTATCGGATGCTATGAGGTCGACCTTAATAAAGTCTGCAATGGGTATTAGGGGCTCAACAGATTCATAAGAGACAAAATCATCGATTGCCAGGCAAAAGCCCTTTGCTTTTAAAGACTTGCATGCCTCGATAATCTTATGGTCTATCTCTATACCTTCCAGGATCTCCAGGATTATGTTGTTCGGGGGTAGAAGCTCAATAAAATCACTAAACAGTATTTCGGCATTGACATTTATAAACCCTTTTTTTTTGCCTATTATGTTTTCTAAACCCAGGTCATTTAATGAATGGACGATAACAGAGGCAGTGGCAGTAGACCCATTTGTTATACCTGCCTGACTTGTATGGCCTCTACGGAAAAGTAGTTCAAATCCAAATATAATCTCGTTTCTGTTGAGTATGGGCTGCCTGCCCACAAAAAT
>JAKPCK010000128.1 GCA_029553295.1 Deltaproteobacteria bacterium
ACGGGATTCAGGTCTTCTCCATGTTCCTATAAGGCTATTTGAAAAAAAGAGGACTATTTTGTAAAGACCGTTGCCATTGGTTAAGGGCAGGCATTGACAATGGGAAAAGAGGCAAAGCAGATGCATTACTTTTGCATTCACTTCAAGATAAGGAAGCATTCATAGTTAAATGCTATGGAATAGGTATATTTTGCCCTTGAGTCTCTTTATTTCAATAAAGAAGATATTGAGACTTGCATATATAAAGGCGATAAGCCAAACGTATGAAATAAGAAAAAACAGCAATATTTATATCAAAGGGACATCCTTTGGCTGTGTCCCAATCGAGAAAAGTTTAGCATTGGCTTCTTTGAAGTAAAAGGTGACAAATACTTCATCATCTGCACCTTTAGGATATATCTTCAATAGCTGAGGGGCCTCTTCAAATACCTGCGCCTTTGCCTCTTTGGATTCATCAAACTCAACGGTTCCTCTTACCCTGAGCCAGGTCATGCCGTCTTTACCTACTGCAGATAATTCGGTTACAGGATTATCTTTTAGATTTTTATAGACCTCTTTGTTTTTGTTGGTGCAGAGGTATAACCTGTTATCTCTTTTCATCACAAAGCCAAATGGTCTCACCCTGGGTTTCCCTTTATCTACTGTGGCTATGTGGAATATGTTGGCTTTTAAAAAATCATAAGCTGTCTCCATTTGATAAACCTCCTGATTATATTCAGGCTTTTCCCTTGAATATACCCACTCCATTCTAAAACTTTAAGTGTATGGTGGGGTAAGGTGGCGCCTTGTTTAAGTTTATTTACCATAACCAGTAATATATAGTCACTACTGTCCGATTAATTTTCACCTGCAAACCACAATGTATCATAAATACAGTATGTTATGAACAAAAATATTTTTTGATTTGAATTTTTTCAGTATTTATAATAGCCATCCTGCTTAAAATATGAGAACAAATCCTCGGTTTTAAATTACTTTTCATTACCAGTTCACAACTTTGCCCATATAAAAGCTAGAGGTTTAACAGAAAAAATTCTCGACAATGTCCTCCTCGGAAAATTAACTTGAAAACTCTTTAATTCCATATTAAAATCTCCAAAAATTGGTCTCTATAATTGGAAAAATATAAATTTGTTTTCTTGTTTCTCAATTTAATGGCTTATGCTTTTATGCATATCATAGCTATATGAAATAATTAAATGCGCCCATAGCTCAACTGGACAGAGCGTTGGACTACGAATCCAAAGGTTGCAGGTTCGAATCCTGCTGGGCGCATATTTTTTATTAAGGAATGAAATAGATGAACCTCATACAGGCACTTATATTCGGAATAGTAGAAGGGATAACAGAATTTCTGCCCATATCATCTACCGGACATCTTATGCTCACAGCCCGTGTCATGGGATTAACTCAAACAGAATTTCTAAAAACCTTTGAGATTGTTATCCAATTCGGTGCAATCCTCTCGGTGATTGTCCTCTACTGGAGGTCCATACTCTTAAATCTCAATATCCTCAAAAGGGTGATTATTGCCTTTATCCCAACAGCAGTCCTCGGCCTTGTCTTTTATAAGATTATCAAGCAGTTTCTCATGAAAAGCGAACAGGTTGTCCTCTGGTCCATGTTTATCGGCGGTATATGCCTTATTGTTTTTGAGTTCATCCATAGAGAGAAGGATGATGCCATAGAGGATATAGGGTTAATCCCTTATGGCACGCTCCTGATTATAGGCCTTTTCCAGTCTATTGCCATGGTCCCTGGCGTCTCCCGTTCTGCTGCCACCATTATTGGCGGTTTGATACTCGGTCTTAGGAGAAAGACGATTGTTGAATTCTCTTTCCTCCTTGCCATTCCCACCATGCTTGCAGCAACCACATTAGACCTATATAAAAATATAGGCCAATTTTCCATCTCACAGATAAATTTTCTATCGGCAGGCTTCGTATTCTCTTTTATATTCGCCCTTTTAAGTGTAAAATTTCTCTTGAATTTTATAAAGCAACACACATTTATAAGCTTCGGTGTCTACAGGATAATCCTTGCCCTGGTATTCTGGTTTTTAGTAAAATAGAAAGCCTTGCATGCTGTGCAAAGATTCTAAAATATGATAATAAGGGTAAATTAAATGGATACCAGATTGCTTGCCTCAATCATCGATTTGCTCCCTGATGCAACCTTTGCAATAGATAAAGATGGTATAGTGATTGCCTGGAACAGGGCTATAGAGATAATGACAGGGGTAAAAAGAGGGGAGGTGCTCAATAAAGGAGATTATATATATGCCATACCATTCTATGGTGTTCGAAGGCCCATCCTTATAGACCTTGTTTTTAAAAGAGATACGGAGGCTGAAACCTCCTATGATTATGTGAAAAAAAATAAAACAGCAATATATGCAGAGACCTTTGTCCCTATTTTAAATGAAGGAAAGGGCGCCTACCTTT
>JAKPCK010000144.1 GCA_029553295.1 Deltaproteobacteria bacterium
AACGAATATGTCTGTGGCTTTGGCCATGACATAACAGAGAGAAAAAAGACAGAGGAGGAATTGTTTACTGCATACAGGGAGTGGGAGTATATATTCCAGGCAATAGGCCATCCCATGCTAATCCTTGACGGAGAACATACCATCCTTGATGCAAACAAGGCAGTGGTAGATGCAATAGGCATGGCCAGGGAGTCCCTCATAGGCAGGAAGTGTTATCATATTTTCCACAGCGTCACAAAAGATACCCCTCCCCCTGGCTGTCCCTATGAGTTTATGCTTAAATCCAGGAGGTTTGAGACCTGTGAGATGAAGGTTGAGGCCCTGGACAGGGTCTTTATTGTCTCATGCACCCCTGTACTAAAAAATGATGGCACACTGGATAAGGTTATCCATGCCTTGACAGATATAACTGTGTTGGAAGAGGCAATCACCAGCCTTAAAAAGTCTGAGAGTAGCTATAAAGAGTTTGTAGAAAGATCACCAGATGCCATAATTATCCACAATGGGGAGAGGTTTGTCTATGCCAACCATAGGGCACTTAAGCTCTACGGTGTGGATGACCAGAAAGACCTCATAGGCAGGAATATCTTAGACTATATTCATCCCGATGACAAAGAGGCTATCAAGGCAATGGTAAGGGATATTCTGGGCAGAGAGATAATAACCCCTATAAGCGAATTCAGGATAATAAGTCCCCATGGAAAAGAGATAAACATCCAGTCTACAGCATCCTGTATCTCCTATGAAGGCAAAAAGGCTGTCCAAGTTATAATAAGGGATGTAACAGAATACAAAAAAATGGAGAAGGCACTCATAGAGAGTGAGGCAAGATACAGAAATATATTTGAGAATGCCACAGAAGGAATATTCCAGACAACCCCGGAGGGCAGGTATCTTGATGCCAATCCTGCTTTTGTGAGGATGTTTGGTTTCTCTTCCCTGGATGAGTTAAAAAAGGAGGTAAAGGATATAGGAAGACAGCTCTATGTAAACCCTGAAGATAGGGAGAGATTTAAGAAAGAGCTGGCAGACAATGGCTATGTGAGGGATTTTGAGGTCCAGGTAAAAAGAAAAGATGGCTATCCCTTCTGGATATCCATCAATGCCCGTGTTGTATACGATGAAAAGGGCAATATAATGTATTACGAGGGCACTAATTCTGATATTACAAGGCGTAAACAGGCAGAGGATGCCCTCAGGGCAAGCGAAGAGAAATACCGTAACATCCTTGAGCGTTCTATAGAGGGGTTTTTCCAGGCCACCCCGGAAGGCAGATTTCTAAGTGCCAACCCTGCCCTTGCCCACATATTTGGCTATAGCTCCCCTGAAGAGATGATAAATGAAGTAAAGGATTTAAAAAGACTATATGTACAGCCAGAGCAAAGGGAGAGGTTAAAAGAATTATATGAAAGCCAGGGTTATGTTTATGGCTTTGAGGTTGAAGTATACAGAAAAGACAGTAAAAAGATATGGATAAGCATGACTGCCAGGGCAATAAAGGACGAAAAAGGCAAGATCCTCTATTATGAGGGGACAACAGAGGATATTACCCAGCGTAAACTTGCAGAGATGGCCTTACGTGCCTCTGAGAAGAAATTTTTTGCAGCCTTTCAGTCAAGCCCAAACCTCATGGCAATAAGCACAGTAAAAGATGGGCGATATATAGATGTGAACGAGGCGTTTTGTAAGGCATTAGGATACAGCCGCTCTGAGGTCATAGGAAAGACATCAATACACCTCCATATATTTGAAAAAAAAGAAGACAGGGATAGATTCATTGAGAAACTTTCAAGGGGCGACAAAGTAAGGAACGAAATAGCAAACATAAGGACAAAGATAGGTGATGTAAGAATCATCTCCTTTAATGCAGATATTATAGAGATTGAAGGTGAACCATATCTTTTATCCTCTGGGGAGGATATCACAGAGAGGATAAAGATAGAGAAAGCCCTTAGAGAATCAGAGGAGCGTTACAGGGTAGCTATAGAGAGTTCCAATGACGGGATAGCCATCATCAAGGGGAATTATCACCTTTTTGTAAACAGAAGGTTTGTTGAGATCTTTGGTTATGATAGCCCTGAGGATATTGTAGGCAAACCAGTAACATATCTGGTCCACCACGAGGACAAGGCCATGGTGGAGGACATCAACAGGAAAAGACAGGAGGGTGTCAAAGTCCCATCGCGATATGAGTTTAGGGGTGTAAAAAAGGATGGAGAGATAGTCTTTATCGAGGTATCAGCAGCCCCTATATCCTTCTATGGTGAAAGTATGACTCTGGCATTTCTCAGAGATGTCTCTGATAGAAAGCGCCTTGAGGCCCAGCTCATGCAGGCGCAGAAGATGGAGGCAATAGGCCAGCTTGCAGGGGGTATTGCCCATGATTTTAACAACATACTTACAGCTATAATAGGATATGCAAGCCTCATGGAGATGAGATTGAAAGATGGAGACCCATTAAAGTCATACACCCAGCATATACTTTCCTCTGCCCACAGGGCAGCCCAGCTTACCCAGGGTCTTCTTGCCTTCAGCAGGAAACAGATTATAAACCTCAAACCTGTAAATATAAGTGAGATTATAAGCAATTTGAGGAACATCCCCTCGAGGATTATAGGCGAGGACATAGATTTCTCCATATCTATAAAAGAGCCCACGCTTATTGCAATGGCGGACTCTGTCCAGATAGAACAGGTGCTTATGAATCTTGCTACAAATGCAAGGGACGCCATGCCAAAGGGGGGCAGGCTTACCATAGAGACGGCCAGGATAGAAATGGATGAAGATTTTATAAAGAAACATCAATTTGGAAAGATAGGTCCCTATGCCTTGATATCAGTCATAGATACCGGCACAGGTATAGACGAGGATATAAAGGACAGGATATTCAACCCCTTCTTCACAACAAAAGAGGTGGGTCAGGGCACAGGGCTTGGACTGTCTATTGTCTATGGTATTATAAAGCAACACAATGGATACATTACCGTGGACAGTGAGCTGGGAAAGGGGAGTGTATTCAATATATTTTTACCTTTATTGGAGATGGAATACAAAAAGCAGAAAAGGGATGAAGAAAAAAGAGGTCCATTCCATTCAGGGGGCGGTGAGGCTATCCTTTTATGCGAGGACGATGAGATAGTTAGACACCTTACAAAAGAGGTCCTTATGCAGGCAGGGTATTATGTTATTGAGGCAAAAGACGGTGAAGAGGCATTAGAACAGTTCCAAAGATACAAGAATATGATTGACCTCCTTATCCTTGATGTTGTTATGCCAAAAAAGAGTGGTATAGAGGTCTTTGGGGAGATAAAAAAAATAAAACCAGATGCAAATGTCCTTTTTATGAGCGGTTATCCAAAAGAGGTGATGGAGAGGAGGGGCGTGACCTATAAGGGTCTCCATATAGTCTCCAAACCTGTTGAGCCTACCAATCTTTTAAAGATGGTGAGAGAACTGATAGATATAAAAACCGGATAGTTTTTAAATTTTTTCTAACAGAGATTTATGTGGTTTTTTATGGATTTTTAAAAAGCAGAGGAGGGAAACCATGGACTTATTAAAGATTATACACGAGAGAAGAAGTATCAGGAGATACAGGCAGGACCCTGTACCTGAAGAGATTCTTTTTGAGATTCTTGAGGCAGCCAGGGCTGCACCATCATGGGCAAACACCCAGGTGTGCAGGTATATCGTTGTCAAGGACCCTCAGATTAAAGAACAGTTAAAGGATGCCCTTTCACCCACAAACCCTGCAAGGGACGCATTTCTCCAGGCACCCATTGTTATCTGTCAGGTTGCGCAGCGTGGGCTTTCAGGATGCAAAAAGGGCGAGCCTGTTACCAATAAGGGAGACTGGTTCATGTTTGATGCAGGGATAGCCATGGAACATATAGTTCTTGCTGCATGGAACTTCGGACTGGGGACTGTCCATGTGGGCTCATTCGATGCAGAGAAGGCAGAGAAGATACTGGGCATACCGGAAGGGTTTAGCATCGTTGAGATGACGCCCCTTGGTTATTTTGATGAGACACCAAAACCCACACCGAGGAGACCCTTAAAAGAATCTGTATTCCTTGATATCTTTGGAAAACCATTCATAACATAAAGACTATTCAGGTGGATTGCATGGAGAAAGTTATACCGCTATCCATTCTGAAAGCCTTACAAAATCATCATGTAGGTTTGGTGGATAATCTCTTTGAACCTCTCTATTGACGAGTTTTTCAATGCCCGTATCTTCAAAAACGAGCCTACAGTGGCTACACTGTCCCAGATGAATGGGTAGGTTCATAACCACCTCTATTAATACATATCCTATGTTTTTCATATCTTATGGCCTATCTAAATTATAGGCAGTATTTTTTGATTTTCAAGCCGTGGGTCCATCTTTTTTATGTTCCTGTGATATCAATTCCATTAATCGCCTTACAATCATCCTGTCCGGCTCGAAAAAACTATATGCAGGGAGCTCCTCCACTTCTACCCAGCGTATCTCATCATGGTCTTTTAAATGAAATTCATAAGAAAGGGGTATTGCCTTAAAAGCATAAAGTTCAATGGCAGACTGGCAGTTGAGAATATGCTTGACAGAGCAGAGGAAAGAACCTACAGCAATATCTATACCCAGTTCTTCTTTAATCTCCCGCTTGAGACATTCTTCAAGGGTTTCACCTTCTTTTTGTTTACCCCCAGGAAATTCCCAGAGATAACCCATGTATGCCTTTTTTCTCTTGGCTATAAGGATTTTTTCATCCTTTTCTATGACCGCTGCAGTCACTGGTATATAAAAGTATGTATCCATGGGTATCAATGGCGCCTCCCCACATCTTTTTTTCTGATTTAAAATAACCTGAATTTATGGATAATTTCAAAATATTTATCGACCAATAACCTCTTTGTTTACCCCATCCATTTATCTTCTAACATTATCAAAATTTTTACTTGCCCGTTCTGCAATGAATTCCTATATTTTTTATTAGAGGTAACTATGGATAAAAACCTTGAGGAGAGGATAGAAGATCTCGCAAAGCTCATGTTTAAGGCGCGTTACCTGGTGTGCTTTACAGGTGCTGGCATAAGCACTGAATCAGGACTGCCTGATTTCAGGGGTCCTGATGGTCTCTGGACAAGGAGGGACAAGGGGCTCCCACCACCACCGACAACAAAACCATGGCATCTATATGAGCCCAATCAATGCCACTATGCCATTGTGGAGCTCCAGAATATGGGCAAGCTCAAGTTTTTAATCTCTCAGAACGTGGATAACCTTCATCTAAAATCCGGTATAAAGCCGGAACTCATTGCTGAGCTTCATGGGAATATTACAAAGCTCCGCTGTCCACACTGTGGGATGGTGTATGACCGTTCATGGGGGCTTACAGTATGCAGGTGTGGCTCTCCCCTCATGCCGAGTGTAGTGGATTTTGGTCAGCCGCTGCCTGAACGAGACCTCATGCTGGCATACGAACACTCGAGAAAGAGTGACCTTTTTATTGTTGTGGGCTCGAGCCTTGTGGTGACCCCTGCTGCTGATATGCCAAAAGAGGCATTACAACACGGTGCAAGGCTTGTCATTATCAATCAGGGTGATACACCCTTTGATAGATATGCCCATCTAAGGTTTTATGAAAAGATTGGCCATGTATTGCCCCCGGCAGTGAAGAGGCTTAAGGTTCTTATGGGGATTGGGTAGAGAAGAGGCAAAGGCAAAAAATAATTTAGATACCCCAGCCCCCGGACACGGTTATTGTTGTCCCTGTTATATATGAGGCATCTTCTGATGCGAGAAATGCCGCAACCCTTGCCACCTCTTCAGGTTCGCCAATCCTTCTCAAGAGCGTCTGATGGATAATAGGTTCTTTATGCCTATCAGGCATCTGGATAATAGGCGGGGTCCTTATCAGGCCAGGGACAATGGCATTGACAGTCACATTGTCATGACCTGCCTCCCTTGCCAAAGTCTTTGTCAATCCTATTACCGCTGCCTTTGCCGTGGAATAAGCCACCTCTCCTTTGGCTCCAGAGGTCCCGTAGACTGAACTTATATTTATTATCCTCCCCCATCTCTGTGATTTCATCTCAGGGAGGAGCCATTTGCTTAGTAGGAATGGGATAACCACATGGATACCCATTACCTCATTAAACTGTTTTTTCTCTATCTTAGGCGTTGTCCCTGGTCTATCAAAGCCAGCATTATTGACAAGTATATCTATGAAGGCATGTTTTTTAATCTCTTTTATGAGCCTCTTTAAGGCCACTGTGTGCGTCAAATCTATTATCCTTGCTATGACAGGGGTGCCCTGCTCTGCAATGCTGTCTGCCACATATGGTAGGGTCTCCTTATTTTTATCGAGGAGGACAAGCCTTGCCCCCCTTTCAGCAAATATTCTTGCACATGCCTCACCTATTCCCTGACCTGCCCCTGTTATGAGCGCTGTTCTACCGCTTAAATCCATATATCCCTCCATATGCGATCCTTTTTTCAGAATTGTATAAAAGAGTAGCCTGTCAATGTCAATATAAAAACCATTAAGGTTAAATAATTTTGACTTTCAGATTCATATCTATAAAATAGCACTTTTAACCAAAAGGGATTTATGGTATTTTTTCATAGCACATGAAAGTAGGTGTTGATATTGTGGACATAAAAAGAATAAATGAGATACTTGATAGGCATGGCAGGAGATTTCTCCATAAGGTTTTTACAGAGGAAGAGATAGGTTTTTTTAGAAATAAAAAGATGATGGTTGAGTCTGTTGCAGGTCGATTTGCAGCCAAAGAGGCATTTATGAAGGCAAAAGGAAGACACCTACCCTGGAAGGATATAAGTGTGCTCCAGTCTATGGGCAGGCCCTATATCCATTATCATGGTAAGGCCTATGATGGTCTGAGCATATCCCATGAAAGGACATATGCCGTGGCGGTAATGATAATAGAGGAGTGATTATTAGGATGTTTTATCCATGTAGACTTTATATGCATTGGGAGGAGATATGGTAATACTCTCGCCGGAGAGGATGGCAAGATATGACCAGTATGCCATAAACACATGGGGTATCCCATCACCGGTGCTCATGGAGAACGCTGGCCGCACCTTGTATAGGCTTATGAAAGACCGATATCTAAATCAGATAAGACGCATTGTCATATTGTGTGGCAGGGGAAATAACGGCGGTGACGGTTTTGTAATAGGGAGATATGCCTTAAGGGATGGGTATAGGGTAAGGGTATTGCTGTTGTGTAAAAAGGATGTATTAAAAGGTGATGCAGCCCTTAATATGAGGCTCTTTGAGTCCATAGGTGGGGAGATTGTAGAGGTGGACGAGTACAGTGACGCAGTGAGGATTGGGATCAGGCACAGTGACATTATTGTTGACGCCATATTTGGCACTGGTCTGTCAAAGCCTGTAGAAGGCAAGGAAAGGCTTATAATAGAGGATATTAACAACTCTGGGAAGAAGGTAATCGCCGTAGATATCCCATCTGGTTTAGATGGAACAAGGGGCATACCACTCGGTGTTGCTGTCAAGGCAGACCATACATATACCTTTGCCTATCCCAAGATAGGGCATATTGTATACCCTGGGGCATATTATACAGGGAGGCTCACTGTTATAGATATATCCATCCCGGATTTTATGGAGAAAGAGATAGGTATAGACGGGTATGTAGCAGATGGGGACATGATAAGGGGGTTTTTAAAGAGACGCCTGCCCTGGTCCCATAAAGGCAGTTTTGGTCATGTAGCTGTTATTGCCGGGTCTCCTGGTAAGACAGGGGCAGCATATATGGCGTCCCAGGCTGCCCTCAAGATAGGTGCAGGTCTTGTCACCCTCGTCATCCCGGCAAGCTTAAACAGCATAATGGAGAACAAACTTACAGAGGTAATGACATATCCTGTTGAGGATGGAGGCACAGGTTTTTTTACAGATGCCTCTTATAGCCAGGTAAGGGAGTTCATTGAA
>JAKPCK010000001.1 GCA_029553295.1 Deltaproteobacteria bacterium
AATATAGAGCAGGCCCTTGTATCACCCCAGACAAGGTATTTTAATATACCGAGGATATACGATACATTCGACCCAACTAAGTTTCCCACCCCACCCACCAATTATTTTCGTTTCGGTGTATCAAAAGGCAAGTTTGATTCCTTTATTGACCTGTTGAAGACTGTATATAAGGTAAATTTTATATCAACACCAAAGATATCCACCTTAAATAACCAGAGGGCAGTTATAAAGGTTGCCAAGGATGATGTGTATTTTGATTATTCATCCACCACTGGTACATCTACCACCACATCAGGATTTACAACAAAATTTGTAACCGTTGGATTAATACTCGATGTGACCCCACAGATAGATAATCAGGGCAATATACTCATGAACATACACCCTGTGCTGACGGATAAGGTATCTCAGGTTGAGATGCCAACGCCTGCAGGCACAACAGGGGCAAAGGCATACGTGCCCATACTTGCTGTCCGTGAGGTAGATACTATTGTAAAGGTGAGGGAGGGGGAGACGGTTATAATAGCAGGACTCATACAGAATAAATCATTGGTGACAGAGACAGGGGTAAAGGATGTCTCGGATATACCTATAATAGGAAGGCTCTTTAAACAAAAGGAGACGGATATACAGAAGACAGAGCTCGTGATTTTTCTAACACCAAAAATAGTATACGGTAAGGAGTCATTATGAGCCTAATTCTCGATGCCTTAAGAAAGGCGCAGAGCGAAAGAAAGACCATATTTGTAACACCGGAAAAGAAAAGGGCCATTAATATGGGAAAACCAAGACGGTCTTTTTATTATATCCTTGCAGGGGCCATATGTCTGGCTTTTATAATCTTTATAATGCCATTACCAAAGCCAAGACCTGTCCAGCCCCCTCAGGTAGCACTCAAGAAAGATATACCACCCCCTTCAAAAAAGGTATCTGATTCAGAGGTCGCAAAAAAATCCAGGCAGGCCTTGTCTATCCCTTTATCTCAGGACACCAGGTCAATCAAAGGGGATAAGGTAAAGACAACAAAGGAAACACAGGAGGCCAGAGAAACCTTAGGGACCGTGCCGGCCAGGGCAAAAGACAGGATAAAAGATGCCGAAAAGATACCCCAGGAACCTGCTCAGATACACGAAGATACACGGGTTGTGATAAAGAGAAACGACGAGGACAGGATTTCAAAGATGTATAATACCGCTGTTGAAGAGAGCAGCAGGGGAAATATGGAGGCAGCTAAAAAGATATATCTCAAGATACTGGAAGAAAAGCCAGATTATATTGAGGTGTTGAATAATCTCGGGGTTATAGCCATGAAGGAGGGCTCTGCAAAAGATGCACTATCTTATTATCAGAAGATACTTAATAAGCACCCCGACTATGCAAAGGCGTATAATAATATGGCTATTATACATATGAGGGAGGGAAATAAAAAACTTGCAGAGGAGTATCTTAAAAAAGCTATAGAGATGGATAAGGAAGGCATGGAGGCCTATATAAACCTCTCTGCTCTTTTACGCTCTGAAGGCAGATTAAATGAGGCCAAAAAACTCCTTGAACCACTGGTGAAGAAAGGTGGTACTGAGCCGTCCCTGTACCTATCCTATGCCCTTATAAAGGATGAGATGGGTGATGCCAAAGAGGCTGTTTTATATTATAGACAGTATCTGCTCTATAGCCCTGTCAGGTCAGGGGAGCGGAGTAAGGTATTGGAAAGGTTAAAATTCCTTGAAGATAGAGATTTTACAAAGAGTCCTTAAAGATGCGGTTGCAAGGGGTGCCCACAGTATATTCTTTTTCTCAGGTCTACCACCCCTTGGCAATAAAAAAGGCTTAGAGAGGCTTGGCTCAAAGGAGCTAAACAGAGGGGATATAGATGATATATTGGGGATGACCCTTACTGAATGGGAGAGGGATGAGCTTGAAAGAAAACGGGAGATTGACTATAGCTTTGAGACAAAGACAGGTATTAGATTCAGGATGGCTGCATTCTACAGGATGGGGCAGGCAGGCATTGTGGCAAGGCCTGTGCCGTCAGATGTGCCATCTTTTGATACACTTGGTCTACCATCCACTATAAAGGATTTTACCAACCTTAAAGACGGGATTGTTTTTATTACAGGCCCCACAGGCAGTGGTAAATCTACAACCCTTGCATCACTAATAGATATTATAAATCAAAACAAGGGCTATCACATAGTCACTGTTGAAGACCCCATTGAGTTTGTCTATAAAAATAAAAGATCCATTATAAGCCAGAGAGAGATAGGCAGGGATACCAAGTCTTACACCGAGGCATTGAGGAGGATATTAAGGGAAGACCCGGACATAATACTCATAGGCGAGATAAGAGACAGGGAGTCTATGACCTCAGCATTGGAACTCGCTGAGACAGGCCACCTTGTCTTCTCTACCTTACACACAATAAATGTTGTCCAGACCATAAACAGGATTTTAGATTTCTTCCCGGAACATGAAAAACAGCAGGTGAGAAAACAGGTATCACAGGTTTTACAGGGTGTAGTGTGTCAGAGGTTGATTAAGAAAAAGGAAGGTAATGGTTTTGTCTGTGCCTGCGAGGTCTTAAAGATAAATCAGAGTGTCAGGAATCTTATAAAGGATGATAAGGTCCACCAGATAACAACTATTATGGACTCCATGAAAAAAGAAGGCTCCATATCCATGGACGATACCTTGATAAGGCTCTACAGGGAAGGCATTATAGGTTACCATGACCTTCTGGCTGCTATTACAGATACAAAAAAGATAAAAGAGATAGACATAGAACATTCTTCTGAGGCGATTGAACAACATGTTTATGGCACAGGGATTGCTGAGATAGACAGAAGGAATATTATCTATAGGGCAGATTATGAGTCTATTAATCTATCATATTTTGATGTCTCAGGGATAATTACTGAGACACCACAGGGTATTTTATTCAGGGATACAGGTCACTCAAAGGGTGAATCGCATTTTATAGGTGACTACACCATACTTAATGGAAAAAAACAACAGTTTACATTGAAGCATTTTTTTAATTTTTCTTATATAATAAAAGAGGTGAGGATAAAAAAGCCTGTCTATAGATTTCAGGTAAAGATTGTGGAGAATGCGAAAAAAAGTTTTGATATCCCTAAATATCCCTATGAATTAGTTTTTGATGATAAGTGGCGTCATGTGGCCATACCAATCCCCAAGATTTATGAAGGCAGCACAGTTAGATACTATCTTATGTTTTTTGACAGAGATATCAAGGCCATAGAGTTCAACAGTATCTATTTCTCGTGAGGTAAAAAATATGAATATACAGTTTTTGTTAAATTTTATGGTAGAAAAGGGTGCGTCAGACCTGCACCTTATAAAGGATGTCCCGGCTACTTTCAGGATAGATGGTGACCTCGTATCCCTTTCAAAGAATAACCTTACTGATAGAGAGATTTTGGCGTTTTTTGAAGAGCTTATTGTAGACGATGTGAGGAAAAAGAGGTTTTATAGAGAAAAAGAGATAGATTTTGCCTATGAGCTCAAGGGTAAGGCAAGGTTCAGGGTAAATGCATACTTCCAGAGGGGCTCTATAGCCATGTCAATAAGATTTATACCCATTGTAGTACCTGATTTGGATACCCTTAATCTACCCAAAGTAATCAAGGAGATAACGAGAAAGCCAAACGGCCTTGTCCTTGTCACAGGCCCAACAGGGAGTGGTAAATCAACAACCCTTGCAGCCATGATTGACCTTATAAACAAAGAGAAGCCCCTGCATATAGTTACTATAGAAGACCCCATTGAATATGTCTACACATCAAAAAAGGCTGTTATCTCTCAGAGGGAGGTAGGCGATGATACCATGAGCTTTTCCAGTGCCTTAAGGCATGTCCTCCGTCAGGACCCAGATGTTATACTAATAGGCGAGATGAGAGATATTGAGACCATGCAGGCAGCCATAACCGCTGCTGAGACAGGCCATCTTGTCTTATCTACCCTCCATACTACATCGGCATCCCAGACCATTGAAAGGATTATAGATGTCTTCCCTCCCCATCAGCAGAACCAGATTCGCTCTCAACTGTCCATAACACTCCAGGCCATTATAACCCAGCGGCTTATAAAAAGACTAAATCTACCGGGGAGGATACCTGTAACAGAGATCCTTATCTCCACTTATGCCATAAAGAATCTCATAAGGGAGGCCAAGACTTATCAGATATACTCTTTGATAGAATCGGGTTCTGAGCATGGCATGCACACTATGGAACAGGCCCTAAATGAGCTTCTGGCAATGAAGATGGTGGCATGGGAGGATGCATACGCTATAGCGAGTATGGCAGAATATCTAAAAAAATGAGTATAACAGGAGAATGTGAATGCCAATCAAAGTAAAAAAGAGACTGGGTGAGATACTCATAGAGGCTAAAAAGATAACCGAGGCTGACCTCCAGAGGGCTCTATCAGAGCAGAAAAAATATGGTGAAAAACTGGGCAAGGTCATTATAAAGATGGGGCTTATCACCGAGAGCGAGATGATAAAGACTATAAGCAGACAACTGGGGATACCTGTTATCAATCTCGATAAGGTGACAATACCAGGGGAGATACTCAGGCTCATCCCGGAAAATATCTGCAAGGATTTTATGGTCCTGCCTGTTGAGAGGCGCTTCAATGTCTTGAGGCTTGCCATGGCCGACCCCCTTGATATTAATGCCATGGATGAGGTCTCCAAGGTGGTAAAACTTGAGATAGAACCCTGCATAACCACAGAGGGTGAGATAAAGAGGGCAATGGAGAGGTATTTTGGGGCAAGGTCTATTATGCACGAGACCTTGGAGAGGATAAAAGACTTAGAGGCTATAGATGAGACAGGGCTTGTAGAAGAGGTAATAACGCCTGCCGAGGCAGTGGAGGATGAACCTGTTATAAAACTCGTAAACAGCATTATCTCTCAGGCAATACAGGACAATGTGAGCGATGTGCATATAGAGCCTCTGGAGAAGGAGATGAGGATAAGGATGAGGATAGATGGGAGATTGAGGGAGGTCCCATCACCCCAGAAAAAGTTGTTTCAGTCAATAATATCAAGGATAAAAATACTCTCTGGTATGGATATTGCTAAGACAAGGGTGCCCCAGGACGGCAGGTTTGATATCAAAGAGAACATGAAAGATGTGAGCATAAGGGTCTCGACCTTTCCCACAATCTATGGAGAGAAGGTGGTTATGAGGCTTTTGGATAAAAACTCTGCCCTTTATGGTATAGAGAGACTCGGCCTTTTGGATGCAGACAGGGAAAGACTGTTGAGGGTATTAAAAAGACCTTATGGTTTCATAATGGCTACAGGACCCACAGGGAGTGGCAAATCAACTACATTATATGCCATACTTGCCACTATTAACACACCTGAAAAGAATATCATAACCCTTGAGGACCCGGTGGAATATACCATTGAGGGTATAACACAGAGTCAGATTAACCCAAAGGCAGGCCTTACATTTGATACAGGCCTCAGGGCAATATTGAGACAGGACCCGGATATTATAATGGTAGGTGAGATAAGGGATGCCGAGACAGCAACCATCGCCACCCATGCATCATTAACTGGCCACATTGTCTTATCTACCTTTCATACGAATGACTCTGCCGGGGCATTAACAAGACTTGTAGAGATGGGGATTGAACCATTTCTTGTGGCATCCTCTGTAACCTGCGTAATTGCCCAGAGGCTTTTAAGGAAGATATGCGATGAGTGTAAGGAGTCGTATTATCCATCAAAGGCTATATTAGAGAGTGCAGGGATAAAAGAGTCTGTCCCACTCTACAGGGGAAGGGGCTGCCCTGTCTGCAGAAATACAGGCTATAAAGGCAGGGTTGGGACATTTGAGGTCTTAACTGTAGATGATGATATAAGGGAGCTTATAGTAAAGAAGGTGTCCAGCGAGGAGATAAAGAACAGGGCTATAGAGAATGGCATGAAGACAATGAAGGATGATGCCATAAGAAAGGCAATCCTCGGCATAACAACCCTTGAAGAGGCAATGGGCCTGTCACAGGAGGGATAAGATATGGTTATCCGGGCTGGTAGAAGGCAAGGCTATAAGGCGTTGGCCTGCACAAAAAACGAGTTATAATCTATGGCTGTTTTTTCTTATAGGGCAAGGGACGATAAGGGTAGCCTTATAACAGGGAATATGGATGCAGACAACATCAAGGCTGTGTATATGCAGCTTGACAGCCTTGGATTATATCCTGTGTCTGTCTCAGAGGTAAAGGGTATAGGCGGCACCTCTGGTGCCACATCCATTAAGTCCTTATTGGGCGGTTATCAGAAGATAACCTATGATGACCTCATATTCTTTACAAGACAACTCCAGACCATAATAAAGGCAGGTATACCTTTAATATCAGGCTTAAAGGCGCTGGAAGAGCAGACAACAAAAGAGAGGCTTAAAAACATAATAAGAGATATCTATATGGATATAGACAAAGGTAAGAGCTTTTCTGAGGCCATGGCAAGACACAGCGATGTTTTCCCCGAGGTTTATATAAGCATGATAAGGGCAGGGGAGATAGGCGGTGTCCTCGAAGATGTCCTGGAGAGGCTCATAGGCATGCTTGAGTTTCAGATGAAGACAAAGGAGATGATAAAGTCTGCCCTTAGATACCCTGTCATGGTAATTGTAAGCCTTATGGTTGCCTTTTTCGTCCTTGTGACATTTGTAATCCCCAAGTTTGTCCCTCTTTTTAAGAGCGCAAAGATTGATTTACCTCTACCCACAAGGATAATGATACTTATAAACGACATAGTCCAGCAGTATGGTGTATATCTTATTGCAGGGGTCATAATATTGATAGTTGGTTTTGTGTTTTATAAAAGAACAGAAAATGGCAGGCTCCAATGGGACAGGTTTAAACTGAGGCTACCCCTTTTGGGAGATATACTCCATAAAATCTATATGAGCAGGTTTGCCAATATGTTTGAGAACATGATAAGGGCTGGGGTTCCTGTTATAAAGGCCCTGGAGATAGTCTCAAAGACCATAGGTAATGCATACATAGCAGGCAAGATAGATGAAGTGGGTATGAAGATAGAAAAAGGTAAGGGTATATCAAGACCCCTAAAAGAGACAGGGATATTCCCCCCTCTTGTCATACATCTCGTTTCTACCGGTGAGAGCACAGGTTCCCTTGAAGAGATGCTCAACGAGGTATCCAATCACTATGACAGGGAGATTACATATTCTGTGGGAAGGCTTTCTGCCTGGGTTGAGCCCATATTGACCGCAGGCCTATCTATAATGGTTCTTTTTATGGCCCTTGCCATATTTATGCCCTGGTGGAACATGATGAGCGCCATGAAAGGCGGGGGTTGATGAGATACATAAAAAACCCTGAAAACTTAAGATACAGCCTGAACATAATAATACCCCTTATAGTATTTCTCTCAAGTATCCTCTCTGCTGTAATAGCCATAAGGACCCATGACATGGACCAGGGTCATTTCTTTTTGTGGGTGATAGCCGCCTCTTTATTCACTGCCATATGTTCTTTATTTGTTGTTCTTGCCATGACAGAGCCCATAAAAGAGCTCATAAGAAAGGTGGAAAGGACCATAACTATTGACGATAGAGGAAAAATCAGGGGACAGATGATAGAGGTATATAATGTCATAGAAAGGCTCATGGAGCTTGCAAGGCTTGACAGGGAAAGAGATAAAGAGGCTGATATAGACTTAAAAAAAGAGATAACAAGGCTTGATTATATTGTGCCCCTTGGCTATATGTCCCTTATGGTAGCCCATGAGGTAAGAAATCCATTGAATACCATAACAGGCATGAGTGAACTTTTAAAATCAAGACTCACAGGGGAAAAGGAGAATTTATATATAGATACCATTTTGAATTCTGCAAAGAAGATAGATGATTTTACAAAGGAAATACTGGATTTTACCGATGATGCTGTGGATGAGGCAGAGTTCGATTTAGTATCTGTTATAAGGGATGCCCTAAATACATTGAGCCTTCAATTCAAGGGTGTTTCATGGGTATTTGATGAAAAAAAGCCCATTATGTATAGAGGTGATAAAAACAAGATCTATCAGGCACTGTTCAATATTATAAAAAATGCATTTGAATATGAGAAGGAAAAGGGCAGTGTAAGAATAGTTATCAGGGCAGACGGAGATATTACTGTATCTGTTTACAATGAGCACTCATCGGTGGAGAAAGACGACAGGGAGAATATCTTCAAACCCTTTTTCACAAAGAAAAGAGGGGGCAGGGGTATAGGTCTTTTTATAGCCATGAAAAACATAAGATTACATAATGGCAATATAGATGTTGAAAGTAGCGACAGAGGCACAACATTTACAGTGCGATTACCGAAGGTTATTAAATAATTTTAAACTTTCAGGAAGAGGAAATGAATGAAAAGGTAGTAATCATTGAAGACGACAAAGGTGTAAGGTTTTTTCTTGAAGAGGCATTAAAAGATGAGGGCTATCTCGTTGAATCCTTTGATTCTTACGAGTCTGCCTTAGGAAAAATAGACAGGGATATTGATTTAATATTGATGGATATCAGTCTACCCGGTAAAGATGGGTTGACTGCCACTGAGGAGTTAAGGTCTTACAACATACCCATTATCATCATCACTGCCTACGGGACAAAGAAAAATGCCATAGAGGCCATAAAAAAAGGGGCAGTTGATTTTTTCGTAAAACCAGTGCCTTTAAATGATTTAAAGGTTATGGTGAAAAGGTCTATAAAGACAAAAGAGTTAAAAAAGGAGATAGAGAGCCAGAAAAAGGAGATCTTATACGCTGATAGTTTTTATAGTGTTGTGGGAAGGTCTCAGGCTATGAAGAATATTTTTAATACAGTTGAAAAGATAGCCAAAAAAGACCTCACAGCATTGATTACCGGTGAAACAGGGGTGGGTAAGGAAGAGATAGCCCGGCTCATCCACAGGTATTCTGAAAGAAAAGGGGATTTTGTGGTAGTCAATTGTGCATCCATCCCGGATAACCTTTTGGAGAGTGAGCTCTTTGGTTATGAAAAGGGTGCATTCACCGGGGCATTACAGAAAAAGCAGGGAAAATTTGAGCTTGCAGATAGAGGTTCCATATGCCTCGATGAGATAGGAGAGATGACACCGTATCTTCAGGCAAAGCTTTTAAGGGTTGTGGAAAATAAGGAGTTCGAGCGCCTTGGCGCTACAAACAAGATTAAAATAGATGCAAAAATCATCTCCACAACAAACAAAAACCTTAAAGAGGCGATAAAAAACGGGGCTTTTCGAGAAGACCTGTTCTTCAGGCTTGCCCAGGTTTATATCCATATCCCGCCCTTGAGGGAGAGGAAAGAGGATATAGATGTACTGGTAGATAAGGTGCTTCTGGATATATCAAAAGACACAGGGGTTATGGTCTCCATGGATAAAGATGTGAGGGAGTTGTTTATAAACTACAGCTGGCCCGGTAATGTCAGGGAGCTGATAAATGTGATAAAGAGGGCATCTGCCATGTGCGATAACAATCACATAACCGTAGATGACCTGCCCCTTCATATGAAAGGCAATTACAGACTCGAGATGCAGTATTATTCAGATATGAGCCTTGATGAGGCCATATCATCACTGGAAAAAAAGATGATAGAGGAGGCATTAAAAAAGACCAGAGGTATGCAGGCCAAGGCAGCAAAACTTTTGGGCATTACAGAGCGGAGCATGTGGTACAGGGTAAAAAAATACGGGATTGAGACAGGAAAGACAGAAAATTAATATGGATATATTTGCATGGGTTTTAAGGGGGCTAATTTATCTACAATTTTTGTTGTCTAAATGCAAAAAATGTGGAAATTTATTTCAGAAATGCATTTTAGATTATAGTTTATGTTATAAAACTTGTGGCATGAAAATTGCTAAATTATAAAAAAATTTAGGGGTAAGACTATGAAATTAACAAGAAAAGATAAGGGTTTTACACTCATCGAGCTTATTATAATTATTGTTATTCTTGGGATTATTGCCGCTATTGCCATACCAAAATATCTTGATTCAAAAAAGGCAGCAGAGAAGGCAGTAGCAGAAGGCCTTGTAGGTGCCATGAGGTCGGCCTTGACCATCTATTATTCCAACTGGATAGCAAAGAATAAAGGGACCTTAAAGGACTTTCGAGATAATATATCTATTCCAAGTTTTGTAAAACTATACAATGATACTATGGGGTTTACCGGAAAGGAAACTCTGGTAATAGATCAAAGCATTGTATCCCGTTTTGATGACCAGAGGGGCTCAATAAGAGATTATGCCACAGACGGTTCTGGAAGACAGTTGAGCATTCCTTTTAAAAGCGGCGGTGTTGTAACTATATATTACGACAGAGAAAAGCCGGCAATAGACGCCACTTATACAGGTTTCAATTAAATCTATAGAAGGCAACCGGGGTAAGGATATATTCCCTTACACCGTAATAAAAGAAGAACCTGTTTAAGAAATAATACATGACGAACTTGTGGTTTTCATCGATTTGAGTAATCCTGACCTCTTCCACATGGGACAAAGCAGGAAAATAAGAAGGGTCAAAGGCTATCTCTGCCTGTAAAACATCTTTGACAGCATCCTTTTTTGACATTTTTAAATGGAGGATCTGCGGCACCTTTAAAGAGGCATTTTTGTCTTTGAGGTCTATAAATAAAATATCACCTATTATCCCATAAGCCTGCCTTTTCTTCGGGGTTATAATGGCAATATGCCTGCCCCTGTAAGGATTTTCATTAAAAGCCCTGTATATATCTATTGTTTTTACTTTTTTTTCTATGTCTATGCTGTATATATCTATAAATCCTTCATTGAATATGGGTTTAATGTTTTTTAAAAAGTCAGGCAGGGCTCTGTCTTTATAATAAAAATAATGGATCTTTGTACCCCTATCTAATTCAATATGAAAAGGTCTGATATAGACCATATAGCGTAAATAAAGGGTATATGAAAAAAATAAAAGAAAACAGAAAGATATGGATAAAAACCACCTCCTGCCAATTTTGTCTTTGACTGTAAAGAAATAGATAAAGGCATAAACCATAACGATATTGAAACTGTTTTTGACCGTGTATTTTAGGATTTCAAAAGAATTATCCACAAGACACATAAAAGAAAAGACAACGAATAATCCCCAGAAAAAAATCCTCCATCTATTTTTAAAGAAGGCAATTACATCTTCCGGGCATTTTGACATCGTCAGGACATAGATTATATTTATTCCCATTAAGAAATCGTATGATAGAGGCCCACCATCAGAGATGGTTTTAATGACAGAGCTGAAAGCAATACAGCAGAGGATGGCTATGCCTGTTCTAAATCTTTCATCCCATTTATAGACTATATCTCTGACAAGATAAAAACTCAAGGGAATAGATAAAATGATTGATAATAATGTCAAATAGGCATAATAGACAGGTATGGCCTCAAAAAAGACTCTGCCGTCATCCATATTTTTTAATAGATGGCTTATGCCCAAAGCCTTACCAGCAATATAGAGGTATAATTTTGATGTGTGTATATGGGGTAAAAAATTAACAGAGTTATATACCTCTTTAAAATGATAGTGATAGTTTTCTATTGACAGGTCATATCTGTATATATAATAGAGGTAAGACCCCATGGAGGATGCCATACCCAAAAACACAGAAATAAAGAAAAGCCTTCTGCACCACAGGTATTTACTGCTTATTCCAGTAGGATTTTTCTTATTTCTAAAAAGATGCAGGATAAAAAACAAAATAAAGGAATAGATAAGAAAAAAATATATCTTACCCCCGGAGACCCCATGGGTTATCATTGTAAAGAGAGGATGGATATAAAAACGAAAGGGGAAAAAGACAACATACAAAACAAAAATCAAAAGGGTTATAATGAAAGGAAGAAAAAATTTCATTCTATTTTTTATGAATCATGGTCTTTTTTGTAAGACCTATAGATTCTATTATCCCCCCTGCTATACCTGTTATGAGCTCAATGCCACCCAAAAAAAGTACAAGCCTTAAAGCAGTAATATATTCACCCTGTTTTGAACTTAAAATAAAGAACAAAAGACCGTCTTTGATGCTGAAAAGCCCTGAAGAAACAGGGATAATCTGAGATAGATGAGATGCTGAACCTACATAGATAGTCTGGATAAAATTAAGGTCAAGACCCCCTAATAGATGGAATAAATAAAAATATTTAAGAATAATTGCCGTCTGGGCGGTAAAAGATAATACAAAGGCAAAAAAAAGAGTTTTTTTAGATAGATGTCTATTAAAAAATGTGTGATTTAAGGCATGCCTGATTCTCCCCACATTGAATGAGGCAATGATATAAATGGGAAAAAAGATAAGAGAAGGCATAAGCACTATGTAATTCATATGGGAGATTTTCAACAAAAAGATTGAAAATATAAAGATTATAAAAAAGGTGATAAACCCCATTATTCTATCAAAGGCAACGAGAAACAGGATATTATATTTATCCTGCATCCCTGCAAAATAGTATTTTGCCCCCCTAATACCCTCTACAAAAATTGATGGAAGTAATATATTGTAAAATTTTGTGGTGAGAGTGATTAAATAGATGTTTTTTAGAGAGATTTTTTCATTTAAAGTGCGGGCAAGATAAAATATCCTGAAAGAGATTAAAGACAGGATAAAAAATTCATAAGGTACAGCAACAAGAAAGCCTGAGTTAAAAAGGGGATAAAATTCAGCCTTTTTTTTCATAATAATATAGACTATGACAAGCAATATGGTGAGATTTAAAGAGATTTTTAAGATTACCCACCATCTTTTTCTGTAGATGTCTTCGAGCAATGGCATTTTTTTATCATAACAATTAAAATGTGTTATATCAACACAGGTCTTGGATTATGCCTTGTATATATCATAAACAAAAAATAGAGGTATTGGCCTATCTGCAATAAAATCCGGTCTTCCTTTTTGAAAAGCAATAAGCTTTAAAAAGGTCAAAATTTAATATCCTTTATCCCCTTTAATATGAGAATATCTTTTGTTAAACCATAATTTTGTCAAAACTTTAGTCTACTTTTTCATTGCAATTTTAAAAAATATGCAATATTGTATTTATACTGCACAAAAATTGAAAATAATATGCATTAGGGGTTCTAATTGAGAGATATTGTGTTAGCCCATAAGGTAGAAAGAGACCATTTACTGGCAGGGACATATGTCATAAGAGAAAGTCTTGATGTAGCACGAAAAAACATGGATAACGACCTTATAAAGGTTGTTTTAGGCCCCAGAAGGGCAGGAAAATCGGTATTTTCTATACAATTACTTCAGGGTATTGACTTCGCTTATCTTAATTTCGATGATGAAAGGTTGCTTAAGGTTACTGATTACGATGAGTTCATAAAGGCCATCAGGCATATATATGGTGAGACCCGATACCTTCTTTTTGACGAGATTCAGAATCTAAAAGATTGGGAGCTGTTTATAAATAGACTTCAGCGACAGGGGTTTCGAATTGTTATAACCGGCTCAAATGCCCATCTTTTAAGCAGAGAACTTTCAACCCATCTGACAGGCCGATTTCTCCAGTTTCAGATTCTCCCTTTTTCATTCCGGGAATTTCTTGAGGCAAAAGGCTTCTCTGTAGAAAAAACACATAATACCAAAGAGATGCAGGGGCTCATTTTAAATTATCTTGATGAATATATAGCAAAAGGAGGTTTTCCAGAGATAGTAGTAAAAAACCTTGAACCAAAGGGATACCTTTCCACTCTTTTTGAAAGCATCCTTTTTAAAGATATAACTAAAAGATACAGTGTTCGATATGCAAAAAAACTTTTTGATTTAGGCCATTATCTAATATCCAACCACTCCAGCGAGGTTACAAGCACAAGGCTTAAGAATATCCTTGGTTTCAGTAGTGTTCATACTGTTGAAAATTATATTAAATATCTAATCGAGGCGTTTATTCTATTCTTTGTGGATAGATTTTCATTTAAATCAGGGGAGAGGTTAAAATCTCCCAAAAAGGTTTATTCTTATGATACAGGCATGGCAAAATCAGTAAAGTTTTCCTTAAGCCATGATATGGGAAAATTTATGGAACATATTGTTGCCATTGAAGTTATTAGAAAAGGTATAGAGCCATACACATATAAGACGGTAAATGGTAAAGAAGTGGATTTTGTAATAAAAATAGGCTCCCACATTGTCGAGTTGATCCAGGTCTGTTATGATATCTCAGATTATAAAACAAAAAAGAGGGAATTGGGCGCATTAGTAAAGGCAGGGGAAGAACTCAAATGCGATAGACTCATGGTGATTACCTGGGAAAATGAGGGGGTAGAGACCATCAACAATAAAAAAATCATTATTTTGCCACTATGGAGATGGCTATTAGAAGAAGAACCATTAGGGCAATAGTTTTTATATAATTTCTAACTACAATTTTTGTAGGTAAGATAAGATATTTGTTGCAAATATATTGAAAAAATTTGTCTGGCTTATTATTTTATGAATAATGGCAGGTAGTTATATATTAATTGAATATGGCACACAAATTGCTATATAAAATATGTTGCAATTATGGCAATAATAAATTTTAAAAAATAAGGAGGATTTAAATGAAGACATTAAGAAATGCAAAAGGTTTTACGTTGATTGAGCTGATTATCATCATTGTTATCCTGGGGATACTTGCTGC
>JAKPCK010000003.1 GCA_029553295.1 Deltaproteobacteria bacterium
AATAACCTGGACAGCAGAATGCATTATAATAAACAACTATTGAACCAACCTGATTTTAAATATGAGATTTTATCCGTCCAACAAGCTGATTTTATTGGAGGTGATTAGTGAATTTGTGGTATTTTGGACAGCAGTGAGAATTAGTCTTTTTTCAAATACAAGAAATTGCAAGGTTTTATAAAGGTCTCAAAAAATAGAAGATATATTGGCATGTTTATTGCTATTAATAAAATAAAAATTTTCAAGGAGGTTAGTATGAGAAAGTTGGCTGTTTTTATTTTAATCGCTTTTTTTGCGATTTCTATTTTCCCGGCAGGCAGTTACGCTCAGGCACAGAAAGTATACAAAATAGGTGGCATATTCTCTCTTACTGGTTACCTTTCCTGGCTTGGTGAGTATAAAAAGAAGGCAGCGGAATTAAAAGTTGAGCTTATCAATAAAGCAGGCGGTATAAACGGCATCCCATTACAGCTTATATCGTATGATGATACCTCATCCCCAGAACAGGCATCAAAGGTGGCTCAGAGACTTATATCAAAAGACAATGTAGTTGCCATGGCAGGGACAGCATCAGTTCCTATATCAGGTGCAGTGGCATCCATGGCAAACAGGTATAAGATACCTACAATTATAAATTCAGGTTATGCAGTAGATACTGCAAAAGACCCGTTTTTATTTAATACATCCCATAAGACAGACTTTGCTGTTGTAACTGCTTTTAGATATTTTCAGAAGAAGGGCATAACAAAACTCGCGCTCTTGATGCCAATAGGCCCTCTTGGTGAGCTTGGCTCTAATGTTGCAAGAAAATACGCTCAAGAATATAAGATAACCATAGTAGGAGAGGAAAAATTTGATGTAAAGGCCCCTGATGTAACATCGCAACTAGCCAAGATAAGGACAATGAATCCCCAGGCAGTCTTCTCCTTTACAACCGGTGAACCTGCAGCCCTTATTGCCCGTAATATGGAACAGCTGAATTTAAAGGTACCCTTCCTTGTTTCCCATGGCAATGCCAATCCAGGGTTTTTGAAGCTTGTGGCAAATATTAATACAGAAATTCTTGTGCCCTCAGGAAAAGTTATGAAGCCTGATGCCCTTTCAGATAATGATCCAACAAAAAAGAAGATTTTGGAATTCAACAAAAGCCATATGGAAAAGTATAAAGAGCCGGCAAACTATTTTTCTGCTGAATTAGCCGATGCTATCGATTTAATTGTAGAGGGTTTAAAGATTACAAAAAGTGCAGACCCGGTTAAGCTCCGCGATGCCATTGAGGGGATAAAAAATTATCCAGCTATGCAGGGCGTGTATACATTTACAGCAAAAGACCACCATGGGACAAAACCTGACGATATGATCCTCCTTACCATTAAACAGGGCAAGTGGGAAATCCCTAAATAAAGAGTGCTTTGATGAATGACGTGTCCCATATAATACAATTTTTATTCAGCGGCATTACAACCGGCAGTATCTATGCCCTTATCGCAGTAAGCCTTGTAATAGTATATAAGGCCTCCCAGTTAATCTGCTTTGCCCAGGGCGAATTCTTTGTCTTTGGTGCATTATCCATGATTACCCTTACCTCAAAAGGCCTGCCAATGCCCATTGCCTTTTTTGCGGCAGTGTTTATCTCGGTTTGTATAGGCTCCCTTATCCAACAGGTTCTTATAAAGCCCATACAGGGTTCTTCAGTAGGTAATCTCATTGTTATGACTATAGCCATTTCTCTTGCTCTCAGGGGGCTCGCCCTTATCATTTGGGGTAGGGAGTCATACATACTCAATCCATACACAAAAGGTGAGCCTTTATTTGTCTTTGGTGCATCCCTGCAGATACAGGTTCTGTGGATTGTGGGCATAACAATCTTGGTTCTGTTGATAATTTGGTATTTTTTTGAAAAAACATCCCTCGGTATTGCCATGAGAGCCTGCGCTGAGAATCCACTCGGCGCAAGCCTTATGGGCATTAGTGTTCAGAAGTCAGCACTTTTTGCCTGGGCATGGGGCGCCGGGATAGGCGCCCTTGCCGGGGCTGTAGTTGCACCGCTTTTGTTTATACAGTATACCAGCGGTGTTATGCCAATGATTAAAGGGTTTATTGCCATGTCCATTGGCGGCCTTGGTAGTATTGCAGGCTCTGTAATGGCAGGATTTCTTTTAGGGTTAGTTGAATCCTATACCATAGGGCTCATTTCATCAAAGTTTTCTGACACTATTGTCTTTGCCCTGCTGATGCTGGTGCTTATATTCAGACCAAATGGGCTATTTAGCAAATCATGATGGTGTGCGATGAAAATACTTAGCCGATTCTGGTGGATTCTTCCCATAATTTTTATTGCCATATACCCATTTACCCTTGGGGGAAACTCTCCATATAAAAGCGGTGTCCTGATTTTTGTAGGGATATATATTATCCTTGCTGTAAGTCTTGATTTGCTCATAGGGTATTGTGGACAGATATCTATTGGACATGCTGCTTTCTTCGCTGTTGGGGCATACACATCTGGAATATTAACAGCTAAATATGGGGTCCACCCTATGTTTGCAATGCTTATTGGCATGTTAATAAGCACTGCCCTGGCATGGGCAACAGGCAGACCTGTTCTTGCCTTAAAAGAGTATTACTTAGCTATGGCTACCTTGGCATTTAATGAGATTGTTATCACCCTTATTATTGGATTAGAAGGATTTACAGGAGGTGCTTCTGGCCTTGGTGATATACCTCCGTTTAAAATTTTTGGTTTTTCTCTGGTTAATCACATTCACTACTATTATTTTGTCTGGATTATTGTTTTCTTTATAATTGCCGGTAGCCTCGCCGTTGTTAAATCATCATTTGGAAGAACCTTAATTGCCATACACAGCGATGAGCCAGCGGCCAGGCATTTTGGTATAGATAGCCCAAGATATAAAACCCGCTTATTTATGCTTTCCAGTGCTTTTGCATCTATTGCCGGTTCACTATACGCCCATTATATGGGCTTTATTGCCCCAGATGATTTCGGTGTTATATCATCAGTCAATATAATGGTAATGCTTTATCTTGGTGGTATAGGGACAATTTACGGGCCTATTTTAGGCGCGACATTTATGAAAATACTTCCTGAGATTACATATCAATTTCAGGATTATGAACTATTAATAAATGGGATAATACTCATTATAGTGCTTGTTTTTATGCCTAAGGGCATATACGGCATAATTTTAAAGGCTATCAACAGGGTTTTGAGAAAGGTATAGGTATGAAAGGCAGTAATGATTATATACTCTGGGTTGATAATGTGATTAAGACCTTTGAGGGTATCCATGCCCTTGAGCATGTCAGCTTTGGTGTAAAAAAAGGACATATAAAGGCACTAATTGGACCAAATGGGGCAGGAAAGACAACAATGTTAAATGCCATAAGTGGTCTTTTACCGCCTGATTCAGGCTCGGTATACCTTAATAATCAACAGATTGCCGGTCTCACCCCTGATAGGATAGCTCTACTTGGTCTTTCAAGGACATTTCAACTCGTAAGACTCTTTACCATAAATAATGCCACTGTTCTTGATAATGTTTTACTCGGTGCCCATAAACATCTAAATCCATCTATTTTTGAGGCTATGTTTTACAGGGGTAGAATGAAAAGAAAAGAAAATGAGGCAAAAGAAAGGGCCTTAAATCTATTAAAGTTTGTGGGTCTGGAAGGGGCAGAGGATGCCTTACCTGGGACACTATCTTTTGGAAACCAGAGGCTCCTTGAACTTGCCCGTTCCTTGATGACAGAGCCTAAACTGCTTCTTCTTGATGAGCCAGCCTCTGGTTTAAATGATGCTGAGGTAGAGTCATTTATAAAGCTTCTCCTTGCCATACGTGATAAGGGGATTACCATATTGATTGTAGAACATAACATGAAGGTTGTTATGAAGATTGCAGACGACATAATTGTCCTTGACTTTGGAAAGAAATTAGCAGAGGGCACACCAGAGGAGATATCTAAAAATCAACAGGTTGTTGAGGCTTATTTGGGGACTCAGAAAAACTCATGTAAGGTTGAGAAATGATACTGTCTGTGAATAATCTTAATGCTGGATATGGTCGAGTTCATGTCTTAAAGGATATAAGTATTGAGGTTAATGAAGGCGAAATAGTTTGTCTAGTGGGGGCAAACGGTGCAGGCAAGTCGACTCTACTCAAGGCAATATCAGGTATTATTCCTATAATGCAAGGTAGGGTCACTTTTAGAAACCTTGATATAACAAACAGCAGGCCAAACCATATAGTAAAAGAGGGGATAAGTCATGTGCCTGAAGGCCGTCAGATATTTGGCTCCCTGACGGTGAGACAAAATCTACTTCTTGGAACATATATCCGCAAGATGAAGAAAGAAGAAATCTCGAGACTTTTTAATTTTATCTATAGCCTTTTTCCCATATTGGAAAAAAGGCTATACCAAAAGGCAGGGACAATGAGTGGTGGCGAACAGCAAATGCTTGCCATAGCAAGAGGCCTCATGTCTCAGCCAAAGCTTCTTTTGCTCGATGAACCTTCTCTTGGATTGGCACCTCTTGTGGTAGAAACCATTCTCAATGTTATCCAGCATCTCAAATCTACAGGGATATCAATACTTTTGGTGGAACAGAATGTTAATGCAGCCTTAGAAATAGCAGACAGGGCATATATAATAGAGACAGGAAGAATAATTACAACAGGAAACTCAAAAGAGCTTCGTGAGAATGATGAAATCAAAAGGTGCTATTTAGGGATGTAGATTAAAGGAAATTAAAGGAAAGAGAAATTTAAAAATCTTTTTTAGGAGGTAATGAATATGGTAATTGGTGACCTACCTACACAATGTGCGAGACGTTATCCTAATAAGATAGCATTTATATACGAAGAAAAAACAATTACCTTTTTAGAATTTAATAAAAGGGTAAATAGCTTATCTAATGCAATATTAAAACTTGGATTAAAGCCTGGAAATAAAGTGGCTGTATTGAGCAAAAACAGCCCTGAAATGGTTGAGATATGCTTTGCTGCAGCAAAGGCTGGGATGGTCTATGTGCCATTAAATTTCAGGCTTGTCCCTATAGAATTGAAGTTTGTCATAAATGACGCAGAAATAGACCTTCTTTTTGTAGGAGAATCATTTAAAAAGGAGATAGAGGAAATAAGAGATGGTATCTCTGTATCCCATATCATAAACATAAATGAGGAGTATGAAGATTTTATCTCACAGGCCAGTTATAATGAACCAGATGTTAATGTAAAACCAGGAGATTTGTTCTCTATATTCTATACCAGCGGTACAACAGGTGGTCCTAAAGGGGTTATGCTTACCCATGAAAATTTTTTAGCAGGTGTAATAAACAACACAATAGCATACAAACTCGGTCCATCTGATGTATGCCTGCATGTTCAGCCATTCTATCATACAATGCAAAAGAATATGGTCATGTGTCAATTCTATGTAGGCGGTACAAATGTAATAATGAACAATTTCGATGGCCATGAATTCTGGAGATATGTGCATAAATACGGAATAACCCATATCACGCTTGTCTATACAGGCCTTGTCATGATTATGGATGCCATGGAAGAAGGTGGCTATAAGCTTGGAACATTAAAAAGTTATGCAGTAGGTGGACAGACAACGCCCCTGCCAATACTTCAACGTGCTGTTAAACTCTTTGGGCCAGATGTAGTTTTTGTGGTCTACGGATTAACCGAGGCATCACCACTTTTAACCTATCTTCCAAAAGAAGATGTGGCATTGGAAGGCATAGGGTTGAAAAGGCTTGCATCAGTGGGAAAAGAACTTTTTAGTTGCCATGTGCGAGTAGTGGATAAAGATGGAAACGATGTTAAACCTGGAAATATGGGGGAGATAATAGCAAGGGGGCCAAATGTAATGGTTGGTTACTGGAAAAGGCCTGAAGAAACAGAAAAGACATTGGAAGGTGGCTGGCTCCATACAGGGGATATGGCAACAATCGATGAAGATGGATATATCTATGTGGTTGACCGCAAAAAAGAACTTATCATAAGTGGAGGAGAAAATATCTCACCCCATGAGATAGAGGATGTTCTTCATCTACATCCAGCTGTTCAAGAATGTGCTGCCATAGGGGTCCCTGATGAAAAGTGGGGTGAGCAGGTTAAGGCAATAGTTGTTCTTAAAAAGGATTCAAGGGCTACTGAAAGTGAGCTTATCCAGTTTTGCACAGAAAGGCTTGCACGATACAAGCTACCAAAGTCTATTGATTTTGTTGATGCCCTTCCTAAAGACCCAGTTGGTAAGATACAGAAGAAGATATTGAGAGAGAAATACTGGAGACAATCAGGTGAAAAATGAAAGCTTATAATAAAAACAAAAATGATGAGGAAGGTAATTTCATAAAAGAGTATCTTGATTTTGTTTTATGGCATTATACAGTGATAGATGGATTCTGGTTCCTTGGTGTATCTGAGGCAGTAGGCCAAAAAAAGGCAGAGGAGATTGTAGAGGTCGTATGGAAAAATGCGGCAAAGCTTGCTGCAAGGGATATAAAGCGACGTTTTAGTATAGATAAAAAGGGTTTGGAAGGTCTTTACGAGTCATTAAGGCTATTTCCCATGGCAAAAATGGTAGGTTATGAATTTGAACAAAAACCCAACGAGCTTATACTTACGGTGCCAAAATGCTCTGCACAAATGGCCCGGATAAGACATGGACTAAATGAGTTTGTATGCAAACCAATGCATTTTGCACTCTTTAATGCCTTTGCCCAGGAGATAGACCCGGCCATTGACATTAAATGTGTCTTTGCACCTCCTGACCCTCACCCTAAAGACCTTTTTTGTAAGTGGATATTTCACATGAAATAAAATCTCGGCACTTGTAGAGATATAAGTTTCTTGCATTATCTCGTTTACCTCTGTCAAGGAATAAACTCCTCCTTCACGGCAAAAGTTATTACCCACTTTTGCCGTGAGAGGTGTTTTCATTGGCCAGGCTTGGGTTTCAATTTCTTCCTGTATCAAACACCTACATCTATTACTATATGGTGAATATGGTTACTCAACCTGTCTATTGGAGAATCTATACAGTATATTGAGACCTTTCCGCCTGGTTTATTTAAATCACTGCTTGCGCCTATAATTACAATGAAATCTGGTCTAAACAAGGCTTTGTATTTTATAAAGGATTCTCTATTCATTTTATTACCCCTTTTGCTTTTTTTTCATGGTTAGAGATGTCACAGCACCTATTATTGAGATGAAGGCCGATAATGCAAAGGCGTATTTGAATGTCCCGGAGACATCCTTTAACCAACCAGAGACAAAGGGACCAAGGGCCTGACCTATACCAAAAAAGAGTGTTATAAAACCAAGAGCTGCCGGTGCAAGCCTTGCCCCCATTGCATCCCCAGCTGCTGCTGCCATTATTACAGGGACAGAAAAGGCAGTAAGCCCAAACATGATAGCAGATATATAAAACAGGACAGTGGAGTTAAAAATGATAAGCAATATACTGGATATGGCAAGGACAAGGTATGCGCACATTGTAGCGTATCTCCTTCCTATGATATCCGATAACCCGCCCCATATGACACCGCAGAAGATGGCAAAAAACCCAAGCACTGCAAAAACACGACCTGCAGAATAATCAGCAATCCCTATTTCTTTTGTTAGAAAGGCAATTATGAATGTAAGGTATATAATGTAAGAAAAGCCATACATGAAATAAACTAACCCCAGTCTCCATATCTCCTTCTCCTGCATGATATTCTTCCAGGCAGAAAAGAAAGTGAAATCTTTGTCTTTTGGATTCTGCCTCTCCACCCCTCCATACATGGTAAGGCCTTTTTCAGCAGGATTGTCCCTGAGAAGGAAATAGCATAGAAAAGAGAAGACAAATACTATTATGCCGAGGAGATGCCATGCATATCTCCATCCCTCTACCCCATACATGGATATTAACCGGGGTATTATAAGACCTGTTATGGATAGGCCTGTACCGGTTCCCAGCGTTATTATCCCTGTAGCAAGCCCTCTCTTATTTGCCACAAACCATGCTGCTGGAAGGGCCATCATTGGGACATAGCTTCCCGCATTGCCCATGCCTGTTATGAGCCTCATTAAAAAGGCAAATACAAAGGAATTGGATAACCCTGTAAGGAAAAGGCTTATACCCATGATAAGTAGAGAGATAAATATAACCCTCCTTGTGCCAAAACGTGATGCCAGAAAACCACCAATAACTGCAAGGCATAGATAACCTATGAAATTACCTGTACCTATAAGTCCGATCTGGGTATAAGAAAGGGATAATCCTTCTTTCATGCTACCCAAGATTAGGGAGTAGGACATACGGCCAAAACCATGGGATAATATAAGAACCAGTGTCCCGGTAAATGCAATAACCCAGGCATAATGAAACATAAAAGACCTCCAACAGCAGATAATTTAAAAAAATAACATAAAAGATAAAATTATTCAATATATTGAATAAATAAAATTTGAATAGATATAACTTGATTTTTTTAATTTTTCTTTAAAATTTTGTGTGGTATAATGAGGTTTATATGGCAGACAGGATCTACAAGAGCGACTTAACAAATCAGGAAAAGCTGCTTATGGCTATCATAAGGGTTGGCGAGTCATATAAGAGGATAGTCTCCTCTGTATTTCGCAGATATGGTCTCTCATTCCCCCAATACAATATACTGCGGGTCCTAAATGCATCAGAGAACAAGCAGGCAAAGACCACAACAGTAAGTAAAATAATGCTTGTGCCTCCGGCAAATATGACAGGTCTTGCAAAAAGGCTTGAAAAAAATGGCTATATTTTAAGAAAATCAGACCCCAATGATGAGCGTGCAACAATACTGGAGATTACAGAAAAAGGTATGGAAACCCTGAAGAATATTGAAATAGATAAGAATAAATGCGTTAAAACAATACTTGAAGGCCTTACTGAAAATGAGATAGATAATCTCTTAAGGGGCATGAAGATGCTTTTAAAAAAGAAGATAGGTTAAAAAAATAATCCATTTTTTCTCTTCTTTTATTGGGACAAAAGACAAGTTAATTAACCTTCCCTAATTGTCAAGAAAAAATTAACCATTTTTAATTTTGGTTCCTCATACCCAACGGGCATATTCATCCCAAAGGTTAAAGTTCTCTTCACATTAAAATAAGACCTTATCTGGGGTTTTATAGCTTAAAGCGCTGTGATGCATGTCATGGTTATAGAATCTAAAATAGTTTCCTAAGTATTCCTCTGCATACCATACATAAATATAGTCTTTTAGATTAACTTCTTCGTATTTGAGTCTTCGCATAAATCTTTCTATGCAGGAGAGGATAGAGGTGTAAATCGAAGAGGGTAGATGGTCAGCTTTAGGGTCTAAATGTAAATTGATATTGATAGAGATAATCTTTTGCTTTATCGAAGAAAATATGATAAACATGGAAAAAATATCTAAAATATTTTTATAATCAGAAAAAAATGGAAAGATATAAGACACTAAAGGGCAAGGGTTTGGCTTTTCTTTTTTTTCTCTGGTTTTTATGGTTTATTAATTTTTCTATCAGGATAGCATTTTCCCCCATTTTACCCCTTGTAGAGGATGAGTTTTCTATTAGTCATGGAAAGGCGAGCAGTATCTTTATTTTTTTGTCTGCTGGTTACGGTGTAGGTGTGCTTGCTTCGGGGCTTTTTTCTGGTAGGGTGGGATATAAGAGGTCAATTATAACATCCCTTCTCCTTTTGAGTATTGTAACCTTTTTGATTCCCTTTGTTTACAACTTTTCTCTGCTCTATCTATTTTCATTTTTACTCGGTTTTTCTGTGGGAATATATTTGCCTGCGGCAATACCTTTAATTACCGAATATTATAGTGAAAAACAATGGGGAAAGGCGATATCTATCCACGATACAGGGGCTTCAGCAGCAATCTTTGCAACGCCCCTCATCTCTATATTTCTTCTCTATTTTTTTAAGTGGAGAGATATGTTCATGGTATATGGGGTTTTCTTTCTTTTGTGTGCAGTTATCTTTTATTTTGTGAGCAGAGAGGTGAAAATCAGCAATCCTCCAAGGGCAATATTTAAAGAAATTATAAAAAGGCGTGCCCTATGGCTCCAGGCAATACTATGGATTTTTGTTGCCGGTGCGAACTTAGGTATCTACTCTATTACCCCTTTATACCTTACAAAAGAGCTGAAGATGAATATAAGTTTTGCAAATACAATACTTGCCATATCAAGGCTTGGCTCCATAGGGGTAGCGGTAGCATGCGGTTTTATCGTTGATAAATTTAATTTAAGGTATGTGATTTTAATAATGGTCTTTATTACGAGTATATTTACAATACTTCTTGGAACAATAGGTGTCAAATACATTGCCTTCGTCCTTTTTTTTCAGGCCATCTTTGTTACAGGCTTTTTTCCCATCGGGCTTGTGGCAATTGCAAGGATATTTGACCGCAAGACAAGAAGTCTTGCAACAGGTATTATCCTTGCATTGAGTATATTGTTCGGAGGCGGGTTAATTCCGTATTTTTTGGGCGTGTCCGGTGACCTATACAGCTTTGGTCTCGGCATAGTTATCCTCGGCGTATTGGTGATGCTATCGAGCACACTCCTTTTTCATATAAAAGAGCTCGAATAATGTGTTTGGGTAGGCCCCAACATCTGTGAGTAAATCGTTAAAGGCTGGAAGAAAATAATATTAACCTTTCCTATTTAAAGTCTTTGTTTTTGCGATATATACTGTTCAACAATATTGCCTCTTTTGAGATGTTCGAGATAATCACGGGTATAGTTTTCCATGATGTTTCTGAGATATTGTATATTACTCTCTATTGCTTTTTCATAGAGATTATCATTTATACCCCATCTCACCTTGAAGTGATATACGGCGTAATGGTACATGTTATCCAGTTGTTCTTTAAATCTCGTTCTTACAGAATCATAGAAGGAGATGGTCTTTTTAAAGAGGTCTATCTCACTTTTAAATCCTATTATATTACCCTCCATAAACTCACGAAATAAAAATAAAAGCTTTTCTAAATAGGTCCTATCCGCCATCTGACCTAAAAAATCTGCAGTGCCCAGCATCTTGCCTATTATCTTTGTCTCATCTGAACCAAATCTTATAGATTCTATATCAATAGATACAATAGTGCATCTCAACATGCTGGCACAGTCTTGTATCTCTTTTTGTGAAAACCCTTTGCTGGAAAGATAATCTTTTGCAAACCTTATGCTTCTTTCTACATGATTCAGTGTATATCTGGCCCCTGTCCCTTTTTTGTCACCTGTCTTCTGTATATAACCGGTATCGTGGAATAGCGCGGATATCATACCTAAAAGCACCATATTCTTGGAGAGCAACCCCATCTTTATTTTATAGCCGTGCATGAGCCTTACCATGGCAAGGAGTGTGTTCATTGTATGGATAAGGTCATGGTATTCAGTGTTACAGGGGCGATAACCGGGGTATCTGCCTTCAAAGAGCTTTACTGTATCGCTGAAAGCAGATTCAAAGGTCTCAAGATCAAAATCCCCATACATGAAGGAGATAATCTGCTTTATCTCTTTTAAAACCTCCTCAGGGTCATCCATTTTTACAAGGTCGTATAATTTAACAGGGGGGGTTGCTCTATTATGGACATCTATTTTTTTGTCCATGTCCCTATACTATCATATTATTAATCAAAAGAGAATTTTTTAATTGTTCTTCTCAACAGCCTTTAAATCCTTTATCCTCAGATGTTCTTTTAGTAGCAGCACAAACCCTAATATATTATAGGGTATATACCACGATGCATGAAAGAGGATAGAGGCAGTAAAACCCTGGGATTTGGGTATACCAAAGATGGCAAGTAGATACATTAATATGAATTGATAGACACCGATATACCCTGGTGATGATGGCACTGCCAGCCCCATGTTCAGAAGTGCACAGATAAAGGGTATATGAAAAAAGCTTATGGATACCCCTATGGTTAGGGTAACGAAATAAAGGGCAGAGCTCATGCACAGCCACTGTATAAAGGCAATACAGATGTAATATAGCGTTGTGACAGGAGACTTTATTCGACTCAGGTTCTCCTGGATCTCAATGAGCCTTTTTGCAAGTTTGATAAATATAGGCCTTTGGACTGCATGGAGCCTATCTGCTATTATCCTGGCGGTCTTTTTATAGCTCAAAAGCACAAATACAGTGATACAGAGGGTGAGGACTATTATGAGCATGTATATGGCCTTTGAGACCTGGTGGGGCATACTCTGTTTGGGGAAGAAGACAAAGGTTATGATGAGGAGTCCAATTAAATCAAAGAGCCTGTCCACGAGGACAGTGGAAAGGGCAAAGGAAAAAGAAAGACCCTCTTTTCTGGAGAGGACATAACCCCTTGCCACCTCTCCTATCCTTGCCGGCAGGACATTGTTTATAAAAAGTCCAATGATTAAAGCCACAAATGTATTTTTGACCTTCACACTGTTCCCGGCAATCCTTGACCATTTAAAAGATGATAAAAGGGCAGCGAGAAATATAAATGCTGTAGGTAGGAATACAAGCCTGTAGTCAGCATCTTTCAAGATGGCATATATATCCTGGAAGTGTATACCCCTTAAGGCCAGATAAAGAAGTATTATGCTTATTAAAAAGCCGACTATCGTAAAGATACGGTTCTTATTCAATCCCTGCCCCTTAAAAGTTTTTTGGAATTTAAAAACCCTGCAGATTGTGAATTTGTGAGGTATATACCTATACAGACGAGTATGAGACCACCTATTAGGCCTGCTGTCATCTGTTCTTTAGAGATAACTATCCCGAATAGCACACCAAATACAGGGGTCAGAAAAGTGAATATGGAGAGCTGTGCCACAGGATAATCATGGATGAGTTTGAACCATGCAAGATAGGACATAAAGGCAACAATTACAGACTGGAAAAATACAGAGCCAGCCACCTCAAGGCTTAGGTTTATAATCCATCTATCTTCTATAAGGCAGGCACTGATGAACATAATAGGCACAGAAAAGATCAACTGGTAGATGAATGTATTGATAGGATGGACACTCTCGGCCAGGTATTTTTTTATATAGATGGTTGTGGCACCCCATAGAAAAGCAGCGATTATTGCAAATATATCGCCCATGAGCATATATCTCGTGTGTTTCAGGGGCTTACCGTAGAACACAAGATATACACCTATAAAGGCAAGGACAAGACCTATGGTCTTGAGGAGGTTAAGCCTCTCTTTTAGGAATAAATGGGCCCCCAGTGCAACCACAAAGGGCGACAGATAAACAAGGACTGCGGTCCTTGAAGCACCGGTATATAATACGGCAAGATAGAAAAACACAAACTCAAGACCGAACAACATGCCGGTAATAAATCCGTGAAACAGGATAATCCCCCTGTGGAATACGGGCTGTTTTATGTAGATACAATAAATCACACCGAGGAGAGATGCAATGACTGACCTTATAAAGGTTGTAAAGATGGGGGATAAACCTGTGTTGGAGAATTTAATAGCAGAGTAGTTTAGCCCCCATAACACAGTAAGGATAAGTACAACAACAAACCCTTTTGCATCTATATGGTCCTTGGGCATGATGAGACTCCTTATGTTTTCCTTGACAATCTTATACCTTTTTTGTTCTATTAAATCACTTAAAAAGAGGAGGAGCAAGAGGATTGATGAAAAAAACAGGGATTATAGGGACAGGCTCTTACCTGCCAGAAAAGATAATGACCAATTTTGATATAGAAAAGTTCCTTGATACATCTGATGAGTGGATTTATACAAGGACAGGTATAAAGCAGAGGAGGATAGCTGCTGATGGCCAGGCAACCTCTGACCTGTGCAAGGTAGCATGTGAGAATGCCATGTCTGCCGCCGGGGTAAAGCCCGATGACATCGACCTTATTGTCCTTGCCACCATAACCCCTGATACCCATTGTCCGGCAGGGTCAAACTGGCTTGAGGCAAAGCTCGGGTGTAACAAGGCTGTTTCATTTGATGTAACAGCAGCATGTTCTGGTTTTATATTTGCCCTTCATGTAGCCGATAAGATGATAAAGTCAGGGGCTAATAAGATGGCCCTTGTTGTTGCCGGGGAGATAATGAGCAGGGTTGTAAACTGGAAGGAGAGGGAAAGCTGTATACTATGGGGTGACGGTGCCGGTGCTGCAGTTGTCACAGAGACAACACAGGGCGCAGAGATTTTATCCACTCACATACATACTGACGGTGCAAACGGAGATACACTGCTTATGCCTGGTGGTGGTTCAAAGACCACACCCATCTCCTATGAGAGTGTAGATAAAGGGCTCCATTATTTAAAGATGATAGAGGCAAACAAGTCCTTTAAGGTTGCAGTGAGCAGGTTTGCCGAGGCATGTGAAGAGGCTGTAGCTGCAAATAACTATGGCATCCATGATGTGGATGTCATAATACCACACCAGGCAAACCTGAGGATCCTACAGGGCATGGCAAAAAAACTAAAGGTCCCTGATGAAAAGGTCTACATGACTATTGAAAAATATGGTAATATATCCTCTGCCACAGTGCCCATTGCCCTTGATGAGGCGGTAAAAGACGGCACAATTAAAAAAGGCAGCCTTGTTTTACTTACTGCCTTTGGCGGAGGGCTTACCTGGGGCAGTTCTTTGATAAGATGGTAGGAAAATAGTGATGGATGTTAGGTGATGGTGTTGTATTTTACAAATCACCAATCACTATTTACTGCTCACTGTTGTCTTATTCGGAGGGATGGCTGAGCGGCCGAAAGCGGCGGTCTTGAAAACCGTTGGGCGTTTACGCGCCCCGTGGGTTCGAATCCTACTCCCTCCGCCATAATGAAGTTCATAGATGTTCACAGTTGTTCATAGTCGTTTTATAAATCCTTTATTATCAACGGTTTACGATATTTTAGTCGTTCATAGTTGTCCATATTTGTATATTGACATCCGTGTATTTTTGCGGTAACTTTTACAGTAACCAGAAAATAGTCCTCAAAAGTTACCGTAAAGGTAATTACTGTATTTTTTTTATTTTAATAGAATGCTGGATAAGGAGGAAACATGGCCTTAACAGATATAAAACTCAAAAACGCAAAGCCAAAGGATAAACCATATAAACTATATGACGAAAAAGGACTATACATAATCATTACTCCAAAAGGAAGTAAATGGTGGAGATTGGATTATTCTTTCGATGGAAAGAGAAAAACCATAAGTCTTGGAACATATCCATCTGTAAGCATTAAAGAGGCGAGAGATAAAAGAGATGAGATGAAAAAACTTGTCAAAGAAGGAATTGATCCAAAAACAAAAAAGAAAAAAGCAGATGAACATTTCTTTAAAGACATTGCCCTGGAATGGTTTGAAATAAAAAAGCAGACATGGGCAAAAGGACATGCAGAAACAGTGCTTGGAAGAATAAATAAATACATTAATCCTTTTTTTGGTTCAAGAAAGATTACAGAGATTACAGCACCGGATATTTTTAATGTCCTTCATTCGATTCGGAATAAAGGTCATGCTGAACTGGCAAAAAGAATTAAACAAGTAATGAGCATGATTTTCAGATATGCAATTGTAAAAGGCATAGCTACTGTAGATCCTGCAGCCTCTCTGGGAAGGGATATCCTGCCTGGAAAAAAAGTAAACCATTATCCAACTCTAACAGACGAAAAACAAATTGGAGCACTTATGCGGGCAATAGATGGATATGAAACACTTATTACCAGATATGCATTGAAACTACTCGCATTGACTTTTGTCAGGCCGGGAGAATTAAGACACATTGAATGGAATGAAATTGATCTTGAAGAAAGGGTATGGAAGATACCGGCTGAAAAAATGAAAATGAAAAAAGAACACCTGGTTCCCCTTTCAGAGCAGGCAGTAAATGTTCTTAAGGCATTAGAACCATTTACAAAAAATCACAGTCGATATGTTTTTCCTTCTTCCAGGGACAAAAACAGGCCAATCTCTGATATGACGTTAAACGCTGCATTAAGACGTATGGGATATAACACAACAGAAGATATAACCTCTCATGGTTTCAGGGCCATGGCAAGAACTGTTTTACATGAGAAGCTCAATTATCCCCCCGATGTTATAGAGCTTCAGTTAGCCCATGCAGTTCCTGATAGGTTAGGAGAAGCCTATAACAGAACAAAGTTTTTTGAAGAAAGAAAAAAGATGATGCAGGACTGGGCTGATTATTTAGACAAAGTCAAAACTCTTATTTAATTTCTTGAACATTCTATTTCTTTTGCTATTTCTCTGAGCTTCTTTTCGTCTGCTCCTTTAAAGAAGGCAAGCATAATTTTTTCCACTTCAGTATCCAACCATATGGATGCATTACGTCCTATCTTTTTTGGTTTTGGAAAAAGTCCTTTCCGTATATACTCATACAGCATGGTTTTGCTAATTTTCATCTTTTTTATTACATCTTTTGGTCTTAAAAATTCCATTGGTCACTCTCCTTCGCAATAAATTATTATCTATATAAATATTACCTCTGTAATACATATTACCTTTAAGTTATGCCTTTATAAGAAAATGGCCGTTTTTTTAGGAAAGCAGGGTAAGCAAAGTTATTCATATGTCTTTTGGATGAAGAATGTTTATAAAGTGAAAATTAAAAGTGTAGAGGGCTGTGGTATATGCCAGCCATGTTTGGCATATGACATAAAACCTGCTATTCGTGTTAAGAATTAAAAAAAATGCAAAAATTTCAAAAAATTTAAGTTCGACAGGCTAGCCTGTCAAAAATTCAAAAATTGTAAAAATTGACATTTTTTTCATTTTTTGCCATTTGCCATGTTTGGCATATGACATAAAACCTGCCATTCGTGTAA
>JAKPCK010000004.1 GCA_029553295.1 Deltaproteobacteria bacterium
AATATCGCAACAAAACAGATAACAAAGGGTCTTTTATCCATATCTTACATGTCTTTTAATGCCTTGTTTATCCCCTCCCAAGATTCTTTTGTTATAGGGGTAGATATCCTCTTTAATTTCTCAACATGTATGGCATCTACAAACTTTTCCACTGCGTATTCATTCTCATTACTGGATAGGAGTTTTTTTGCCTGCTCTGAATAAGAGATCTGGAGGTTCTGAAAACGACCGAGGACAGCCTGACCGAGTTTTGCAACTGTTTTGTTTATTACCCTCTCAAACAACTCAGAATCTGATGGCATCTTAAGGGGGATATAGGGTATGTTGGCAAACTCGACACCCTCTTGGTAGTTCCCCTCAACTGTCTCTGTCTCTTTAAGGGTATCTGTTATCTTTACCTCACCCTCTTCCACATCTATTATCCTGTATGAGACTGTTACTGTGGCTGTATGCCTGTAGGTTGCAACTTTATAGGATACAAGTTTTGTCTCGTCTTCCTCGATGTATTGCGGAGGGGCGTTTTTGATCTGTTCTGGGGTTGGATCAGGATGTGTTTGCCTCCATATCCTATATTCATCATTGGGTAGACGTTTTTTGCCGACCACGGCATTGATGGTCCTCTGACCTTCATCCTTGTTCTTCTCTATATTGAACTGAAGGACATTGCCGAGGATAAATATATCTGTACCCTTTAGTTTTCCTGCCTTTTTTGCGCTCTCCAAATCAGCAAGGCCTGCCTGGCCAAGCTCAATTTCTTTTAAGATATCACCGAGTACATCCCTTGCCAGTATCTTTACATCGCTTGTTGAATTCTTTGTAAGATAGGTCAAAAGATTGTCGGTTATAAGACGGCCTGCATCCTTGTTATTTGTAGGAGGGTCAAAGTCTTTTACAGCAATCTTTTTAACAACCCTCTGTCTTATCTTTTCCTCCAATGCCTGTCTCTTGTTCATGAAGTCTCTTCTCTTGGTGAGCTTGAAGAGCCTGTCATACCAGATATATGCATTTCCAAGTAGGCCACTCTGCTCATAGCTGTCAAGCTTTGGTGTTATATTCTCTACAAAGATCAGGGTTATATCTCCTATATTTTTATCCTTTGAGGGATTTGGGACAAGATCATGGACATTCTGGATATTAAGGTATGCGCTGTTTAGTCTCTTTCTTAATAGGTCATCCTTTGCCTTGTTTATAAAATTAGCAGCTGCCTCCTGCTGTAGTTTTGTAATCCTGGCTATGGCATCGCCTCTTGGTCCTAAAACAGCTGCCTTTTTTATAAAGACTATAACATTATCCCAGTCCCCTTGCTTTGCATATTCCTCTGCCCTTGATAGATAATAGGCAGGTCTATGTTTGTCCTGGGCATTTTTAAGTCTACCGATTATATCGGGATTATCAGATTTTATCTCCCTTGCCTGTTCAAGCATTTTTAATGCTGCCCCGTAGTCCTCTTGTTTTTCAGCCTGTTGTGCCATATCAAGATAGTAGTTGACACCATCTCTTTCAGTCTTGGCAAGTTTAATGGGCAGGTCAAGGTAATTGGGATAGAACTCACCTATCTCCCGCAGTTTTTTTACAGCCTGTGCCCATTCGTTGGTGCTTATGAGTTTGGATGCTGTTGTATAGAGCTCATCGGCCCTCTTAGTAAGTGCATCGATCCCTGATTTTATACCTCTTAACATACTTTCATAGCTTTCATTGCCAGGATTTAGTTTGAGTGCCTTTTCTGCCTCTGAGAAGGCACTGTTCAGGTTGTCAATGGTTGTAGGCCTCTTATCAGCTAAGGCCTTTGCATTATCTATGTATCTCTTCGATACAGAGGCCTTTAGCTTGTTTAATTCATTTTTGTATTCCTGGTTATCAGGTTCTTTTGCCACAGCATCCTCAAGCATTGATATGGCCTCTTCAAGCCTGTTGGATTTTATAAGGCTCTGGGCTGTATCAAAACTCTCCTTTCCAGGGGATATGCAGCCGTATATTATTGCTAATGATAAGATTAACAAAAAAAAGATTCTCACTGCTGTCCAAAATACCACAAATTCACTAATCACCTCCAATAAAATCAGCTTGTTGGACGGATAAAATCTCATATTTAAAATCAGGTTGGTTCAATAGTTGTTTATTATAATGCATTCTGCTGTCCAGGTTATT
>JAKPCK010000015.1 GCA_029553295.1 Deltaproteobacteria bacterium
TCTACTTGATTTTTATACTTATATATTAATACTTTACAGAGAGATTGTCAAGTGATGGGCCTCATAAAGTGAGGCAAATCACTTTCCGTATGAAAAATCTAAAATTTTTTTATAAAAATGTTATACCACAAAATCACCTAAAATCTGCTATGAAAATTTCTCCCAGGGGGTTTTCATAAATTCTTAACTGTTTTTCTCTCCATAAAAAGCTGCTGCTATTACTATGGACACTTAAAATAAACATCCTGATTTTTTCAAGTCTCTTTTTCATCCATAAGTTTATTCATTTTTAAAAACTCCTCATGAAAAAGAGATATCCTGAAAATCTTGGGTGCAGGTTTCACCCATACACCCATGTCCTTAGACAGTACCTTTTTACAGGAAGATTTGTATTTACCCCTTATCTTTAAACTCCAGTATATCCTCTACCCTGCAGTTAAAATACCTGCATAACTTATCCAGCACATCGAGGTCTATTCTCTTTGCCTTCTCATAGTACAGTAAGGCTATGGTGTTTCTGTGGACATCTATTGCCCTTGACACATCGGCAATCTTCACCTTCTTCTCACCCATGAGCCTCGAAAGATGACACTTTATCATATGCACATATAATTGCACTAATAAATTTATATAGTCAATAAAAATGTCATCTTAAATGTCATATTGACATATTACTTATTAGAGTATATAATATTATGTAAGATGTCATTTTATATTTTAGGAGGTTGAAATGAACATTAAATTGATACCAGATGAAAGGATCAGCGGTTTATTCCATATAAACGATTATAAGCTGAGGAAGGCAAGGAATGGATACTACTACATTATACTTTTTCTCACCATGGAGGATAACATAATAAGGGGTTATATATGGGAGGACCATTCAGGTGCACTGAAGACCCTGTATGAAACAGACCTGGTTGTAATAGATGGTAAAGTAAAGGAGCTGTATGAACAGTGTGTAATAATCATTAACAGCATTACCCCTTTTAAAAAGGATAGAGTTGATGTGAAAGACAAATTCGATAGGCTCATTATACTATTGAACTCTATTGAGAATAGATACCTGAAAACATTAACAGGTTTATTTTTAGATGACCATGATTTTTTGAAGAAATTCATTGAGTACCCTGCAGGATTACATATACACCACAATAGATACGGCGGGCTTCTCGAGCATACAGTAGGTGTTATGCATCAGTCTTATCTCAATCATAGGATCTATAAAGATGTATTCGATAAAGACCTGCTTCTTGCAGGGGCATTTCTGCATGATGTGGGAAAGGTAGCTGAACTCTCTCAGGCTGATAAATGTTCCTATACCACAGAAGGCAGGCTCCTGGGTCATATAAATTTAGGTCTTATGATGGTGGATGACAGGATTTCTCAGATAGATGGTTTTCCCGATGAGCTTAAACTCTCCATAAGGCACATGATAGCATCCCACCACGGGAAAATAAACGGTTCTGATGTAGCACCAAAGACACCTGAGGCAATATTGCTTCATAGAATGGATGGGTTAGATATTACCATGGATAAGATAAGGACGCAAAGATGCAATGGCTGGAGTGCATATGATGAGGTGTTAAAGACAGAGGTGTATTTTGGGTAATTTTAATTGAAGCCTGAAATGTGGCTGCCAGGATAATCCATAAATAATAGGCCTTCAGGCAGCAGTATAAAAGGGTCAACATCAAAATTTTAATTAACAAGCTTGATCCTCTTTCATGATTTTTTATTGCACAACCTTCATTTATTTTGATATAAATCCTTTAAAGAACTCCAATCAAACAATATAAAAAAGGGGTTTACCATGTCTGATGAAAAAAGACTAAAGGATTTAATTAACTATTACGATTCCATATCTAAAACAAACAACTACGAAAAAATCATTAAGGTTTTAAACGAGATAATATCAATACTTGAAAGGCTACATGGTCCTGATAATGTAGAAACTGCAAAATATCTTGATGCATTGGGCAATGTCTATTCTGACCTCGGCGACTACAAGAAGGCCGAATCCCTTCATAAAAGAAGCCTTGAGATTCTTGAAAAATTATTAGGCCCAGAGCATCCTTACGTAGCTACGAGCCTCAATAACCTCGCTAACATCTATTCTGACCTAGGCGACTACCATAAAGCAGAACCCCTGTATAAAAAAGCCCTTGAAATTTATGAGAATGTCTTAGGTCCAGAGCATCCTTACGTAGCTACGAGCCTCAATAACCTCGCTAACCTCTATTATTACCTCGGCGACTACCACAAAGCAGAACCCCTGTATAAAATAGCCCTTGAGATAAGAGAGAAGGTATCAGGTCCAGAGCATCTTGATGTAGCTGATAGCCTCAATAACCTCGCTGGCCTCTATTATTACCTCGGTGACTACCAGAAAGCCGAACCCCTGTATAAAAGAGCCATTGAGATTCTTGAGAAGGTATTAGGCCCAGAGCATCCTGATGTATCTTATAGCCTCAATAACCTCGCTAACCTCTATTCTGACCTAGGCGACTACCATAAAGCCAAACCCCTGTATAAAAGAAGTCTTGAGATTAGAGAGAAAGCATTAGGTCCAGAGCATCCTGATGTGGCTACAATTCTCAATAACCTCGGCCTCCTCTATTCTGACCTCGGTGACTACCAGAAAGCTGAACTAATGTATAAAAGAAGCTTTGAGATTTTTGAGAAATCATTAGGTCCAGAGCATAGTAAAGTAGGTGAAATCCTCCATAACCTCTCCACTCTCTATTGGACTATTGGCGACTATAAGAAAGCCGAACCCCTGTATAAAAGAGCTCTTGAAATTAGAGAAAAGGTCTTAGGTCCAGAGCATCTTGATGTAGCTATGAGCCTAAACAACCTCGCTAACCTCTATTGGACTATTGGCGACTATAAGAAAGCCGAACCCCTGTATAAAAGAGCCCTTGAGATTCTTGAGAAGGTATTAGGTCCAGAGCATCCTGATGTGGCTTATAGCCTCAATATCCTAGGTTTCCTCTATTTGACCATCGGCGAATACCAGAAAGCCGAACCCCTGTTTAAAAGAAGTCTTGGGATAAAAGAGAAAGTCTTAGGCCCAGAGCATCCTGATGTGGCTACAAGTCTCAATAACCTCAGTCTCCTCTATTTGACCATCGGCGAATACCAGAAAGCCGAACCCCTGTATAGAAGAGTATTTGAGATTTATGAGAAGGTATTAGGTCCAGAGCATCCTGATGTAGCCCAGAGCCTCTATAACCTCTCCCTCCTCTACACCTCCACCCACCGCCCCGAAGAGGCAATTAAGTGCCTTTTAAGGTCCATAAACATAGAAAACACACAGATTAAGAACATCCTCGGCATGGTAGATGAAGCTACTGCCCTTAACTTCATATCAGATAAGAATAAAAGCATCCATCTTTTAATTAACCTTACATACAATTACTTCCCAGAAGACACAGATGCCATAAAGCAGGCATTCAATATGTGGTTTTTAAGAAAGGGTGTCTTACTTGATGCCCATAC
>JAKPCK010000021.1 GCA_029553295.1 Deltaproteobacteria bacterium
AACTCGCCTGCGTGAAGTAGGAATCGCTAGTAATCACGGGTCAGCATACCGTGGTGAATACGTTCCCGGGCCTTGTACACACCGCCCGTCACACCACGAAAGTCTGCAACACCCGAAGCCGGTGGCCTAACCCGCAAGGGGGGGAGCCGTCGAAGGTGGGGCAGATGATTGGGGTGAAGTCGTAACAAGGTAGCCGTATCGGAAGGTGCGGCTGGATCACCTCCTTTCTAAGGAGCGCTTAGCAGTGCGCGGAAGCGCACCGCAAGACTCCAGGTCGGTACTTTTGATCCGATAGGCAAAGCACGAGCCTGCGCCTAGCCCGCGTAAGGGTTTGTGTGAGCCGCTTCACGCTGATTGGTTTTGAGGGAACATCCCTCTAAAGAGGCTGGGCGTATAGCTCAGGTGGTTAGAGCGCACGCCTGATAAGCGTGAGGTCGGTGGTTCGAATCCACCTATGCCCACCATGCAACTTAGTCGCATACAGTTAAATCACCGCGCAAATGGCAAATGGGGATGTAGCTCAGCTGGGAGAGCACCTGCTTTGCACGCAGGGGGTCGGCGGTTCGAGTCCGCTCATCTCCACCAGTTTAAGCTGGGTCCTGCCGTGCGCGGCGGCTGACTCTGTAAGGCGAAATGTGCTCTTTGACAACCGCATAGCAAGATGAGCAAGCAAATAGAGCTTGTATGTTCGCATGCGAGCTTTAGGATTAAATAGGATTGTAGGCGAAAAGGTCAAGCTACTAAGGGCACACGGTGGATGCCTTGGCGTCAGGAGCCGATGAAGGACGCGGCCAGCTGCGATAAGCCTCGGTGAGCTGCAAGCAAGCGTTACTAACCGGGGATTTCCGAATGGGGAAACCCGCCGCGGCTAATACTGCGGCATCCTCATCTGAACACATAGGGTGAGGAAGGGAACCGGGGGAACTGAAACATCTAAGTACCCCGAGGAAGAGAGACAATATTTGCATTCCCTAAGTAGTGGCGAGCGAAAGGGGAGGAGCCTAAACTACGTGCGCGTGATAGTCTGCAGGCGTTTCGCACGTGGGGTTGTAGGGGCGGACGTGGGGTTCTGCAGGATCCCGTCTGACCGCAAACGTTCTAGCTGAACGGACCTGGAAAGGTCGGCCACAGGGGGTGAAAGCCCCGTAAGCGAAAGGGCGTTTGGGCGGAAGTCCGTTACCTGAGTACCGCGGGACACGTGAAATCCTGTGGGAATCTGGGAGGACCACCTCCCAAGGCTAAATACTACCTGACGACCGATAGTGAACTAGTACCGTGAGGGAAAGGTGAAAAGCACCCCGGGAGGGGAGTGAAATAGAACCTGAAACCGTGATGCCTACAAACAGTGGGAGGGCTATGGCATTGCCAGCCTGACCGCGTACTTTTTGTAGAACGGACCGGCGACTTACGGTGTGTGGCGAGGTTAAGCCGAAGAGGTGGAGCCGTAGCGAAAGCGAGTCTTAAAAGGGCGACAAGTCGCATGCTGTAGACCCGAAACCGGGCGATCTATCCATGGACAGGGTGAAGCGGGAGTAACGTTCCGTGGAGGCCCGAACCACACTGGTGTTGAAAAACCAGGGGATGAGCTGTGGATAGGGGTGAAAAGCCAATCGAGCTCGGAGATAGCTGGTTCTCCCCGAAATAGCTTTAGGGCTAGCCTCGGAGGTTAGTTTGCGGAGGTAGAGCACTGATTGGGCTAGGGGCCCTGAAAGGTTACTGACCCCTTTCAAACTCCGAATGCCGCAAAGTGAGACTCCGGGAGTCAGACTGTGGGGGCTAAGCTCCATAGTCGAGAGGGAAACAGCCCAGACCGCCAGCTAAGGTCCCTAATTGACGTCTAAGTGGCGAAGGATGTGGAACTGCCCAGACAACCAGGATGTTGGCTTAGAAGCAGCCATACATTTAAAGAGTGCGTAATAGCTCACTGGTCGAGTGGGGCTGCGCCGAAAATGTCCGGGGCTTAAGTCGTCAACCGAAGCTGCGGAACTCATTAAATTGGGTTGGTAGGGGAGCGTTGCCTGCTGGTAGAAGCATGACCGAAAGGACGTGTGGACGGCAGGGAAGTGAGAATGCCGGTATGAGTAGCGAAAAGGCAGGTGAGAATCCTGCCCGCCGAAAGCCTAAGGTTTCCTGAGGAAGGTTCGTCCTCTCAGGGTAAGCCGGGACCTAAGCCGAGGCCGAAGGGCGTAGGCGATGGACAACTGGTTGAAATTCCAGTGCTGCCTCGATCACGATTGAGGGATGTGGGGACGCAGAAGGGTAGGTACAGCAGGCTGATGGAATAGCCTGTCCAAGCGAGTAGGGTGCCAGGTAGGCAAATCCGCCTGGCGTAAAGCCTGAGACGCGATGGGGTGCGGATACGTCCGCTGAACTGGCCGATCCCCCGCTGACGAGAAAAGCCGCTACCGAGTGATCAGGCACCCGTACCGCAAACCGACACAGGTAGGCGGGGTGAGAATCCTAAGGCGCGCGAGAGAACCCTCGTTAAGGAACTCGGCAAAATGACCCCGTAACTTTGGGAGAAGGGGTGCCCCGTTAGGGTGAAGGGCTTAGCGTCCGGAGCTCGAGGGGGTCGCAGAGAAACGGCCCGAGCGACTGTTTACCAAAAACACAGGTCTCTGCTAAGTCGAAAGACGAAGTATAGGGGCTGACGCCTGCCCAGTGCCGGAAGGTTAAGGGGAGGGCTTAGCGTAAGCAAAGGTCTGAACCGAAGCCCCGGTGAACGGCGGCCGTAACTATAACGGTCCTAAGGTAGCGAAATTCCTTGTCGGGTAAGTTCCGACCTGCACGAATGGCGCAACGACTTGGGCGCTGTCTCAACGAGGGACTCGGCGAAATTGTAAGTGCCCGTGAAGATACGGGCTACCCACGACAAGACGGAGAGACCCCATGGAGCTTTACTGTAGCCTGAGATTGGATCTTGGCAAAGCATGTACAGGATAGGTGGGAGGCATGGAAGCCTGGGCGCTAGTCCAGGTGGAGCCGACGTTGGGATACCACCCTTGCTTTGCTGGGTTTCTAACCCAAGACCGTGATCCGGCCGGGGGACATTCTCTGGTGGGCAGTTTGACTGGGGCGGTCGCCTCCCAAAAGGTAACGGAGGCGCCCAAAGGTTCCCTCAGCGCGGTTGGAACTCGCGCGCAGAGTGTAAAGGCAGAAGGGAGCTTGACTGCGAGAGGTACATCTCGAGCAGGGACGAAAGTCGGGCTTAGTGATCAGGTGGTTCCGAGTGGAAGGGCCATCGCTTAACGGATAAAAGCTACCCTGGGGATAACAGGCTTATCTCTCCCAAGAGTCCATATCGACGGGGAGGTTTGGCACCTCGATGTCGGCTCATCGCATCCTGGGGCTGAAGTAGGTCCCAAGGGTTTGGCTGTTCGCCAATTAAAGCGGTACGTGAGCTGGGTTTAGAACGTCGTGAGACAGTTCGGTCCCTATCTGCCGTGGGCGCAGGATAATTGAGAGGGTCTGTCCCTAGTACGAGAGGACCGGGATGGACGGACCTCTAGTGCACCAGTTGTCACGCCAGTGGCATGGCTGGGTAGCTATGTCCGGAAGGGATAACCACTGAAAGCATCTAAGTGGGAAGCCTGCCTCAAGAATAGTTATCCCGTCTGGTAGCAATACTGGACTAAGACCCCACGTAGACTACGTGGTTGATAGGCTGATGGTGTAAGCGTAGCGATACGTTGAGCCTACCAGTACTAATAGGTCGAGCGCTTGACCATATTTCTAAATCAGCATGTATAGTTGTCTTTAAAAGTTAATAAAAGTTCTACGTTCAATGTTCTATGTTCAACGTTAAAAAACATTGAACTAAAAAGTAAAAGTTTCCCGGTGACCATAGCGGAGGGGAAACACCCGTTCCCATCCCGAACACGGAAGTTAAGCCCTCCAGCGCCGATGATACTGCACGAGAAATTGTGTGGGAAAGTAGGTCGTTGCCGGGTTTTTTTATTTTCTATTGACTCTTTTACCTCTAATATTTTAAAAAATAAATATGAAGATACCTGTTGTCTACAGTGAGGATTTCTACACAGACTATGATACTGTGGATTGCGAAAATCCTGACAGGATATCCTCCATATACTTCAAGATTGTTGATATGGCAGAGATAATAGAGGCAAGGGAGTGCACAATAGATGACCTCAAACTCTGCCATAGCAATGACCTCATCGAATCTGTTGCAAGAAAAAAAGAGACCTTTTACGTTGCGAAAAAATCAGCAGGCGGTGCAATAATAGCCTCTGAAATAGCCCTTGAGAGACCATCCTTTGCATTAATAAGACCCCCTGGACACCATGCCGGTTATAACTTCAACGGCGGTTTCTGTTTCTTCAACAATATGGCCATAGCCATAAAGAGATTGTTAGGGGATGGGAAAATCAATACAGCCCTGATTGTAGATATAGACCTCCACTATGGAAACGGGACATACGATATAGTCAAGGGTGATGAGAGGATAAGATTTAGAAACATAGATGCCTATCCAAGGGGCAATTTTATGAAGGATCTGGAAGATGCACTAAGGGATGCTGACCAGTTCGATATTGTTGGCTGTTCTGCTGGTTTTGACACATACATAAAGGACTGGGGGGCTCTACTTACCACAGAGGACTTCAGAACCATAGGCAATATGCTTGCATCATCAAACCCCAATGTTTTTTCTATCCTTGAAGGTGGGTATTATATCCCTGACCTTGGCATGAATGTCCGTTCCTTTTTAGAAGGCATAATGGCAGCTTGTTCATAGTCTCTGTTCTTTCTTTTATCGCAGGCATATATGTTGAGGCATTATACAATCTCCCGATAAAGCTCCTTTTAATACCACTCATATTTTTTTCAGTAATTATCCCTCTCCTTTTTAAAAAATATGTAAAGACCTGTTTGGTTCTCATATTGCTCTGTTTTTTCCTGGTAGGGATGGTAAGAATAGGTATGATTACGAACATTTATGGCAATAAAGAGATAGACGATGATTTACATCTATTTGATGCAAAGGTGGTTGAATCAAACAGGACAATAAAGGTCTTAAAAATCTTAAGCCCTGAGCATTACAAGTCATTGAATATTATCCTGAAGACAGAAAGGGAGATAGATGTAGGCGATACTGTTCTTATATACGGACGATTAAAAGAGATTGTTGTCACATATAAAAACCCCCATGTCCTCTCATGGAGATGGGTAAAGAGATTGGAGGGTATAGACCTTGAGGTAAAAGGGGTTATATTGGATATAAAAAAAGGCAGCAGGTTTGTTGATAAAGTTAGGAGATATATTAAAGAAAAGATAGAGGATTCTGGGGCAGGACATCAGGGTATCATTAAGGCCTTGACCTTGGGTGACAGGACATCTATTGACGATGAAACAAGGGATATATTTCAGAAAACAGGCACTTCCCATATCCTTGCCATATCTGGATTGCATATAGGCATAATAACAGGTTTTTTCTTTTTCATAATTCGATGGCTACTAAGGAGAAAGAGGTCCATTGCCCTTTCTGGAAGGGATAGGAGATACGCATCCATTATCACTATTCTCTTTCCTGTCTTGTTCATGTTGCTTACAGGGGCCACTGTATCCACTGTAAGGGCAACGATAATGGTCTTGATTTTTCTGTGGGCAATTTTTTTTCAGAGACAAAGAGATATTATCAATACAGTCTTCATAACAGCCCTCATTATACTCATTATCTACCCCCATTCACTTTTTACACCATCCTTTCAGTTATCTTTTCTGAGCGTGATTTTTATCATACTAATAGTGCAGAGGGTTTACCCGTTATTAAAGATAGATTTTAGATTTATAAAGTGGCTTTTGATGACAATCATAACCACCCTTGCCGCAATAATTGGGACTATCCCACCAATTTTATATAATTTTTACGGAATGAATTTTCTATCTGTCATACATAATCTTATATCCATACCCCTTATGTGTTTAATCTCGCTGCCTTTGACCCTTTTGGGGACACTTATGCCCTCTGGAGAGCCGCTTATTGCCTTTGCAGGAAAGATTATAGATTTCAATATGGGTATTCTGAAAATCCTTGATTTTGGCTATATCTACCCTATCATACGGCCAAACCTTTTAGAAGCGCTGCTTTTCTATGCTGTTGTCCTGTGCGTTTTGTATATAAACAGAAGGATTATAGCTTCCGCCACCTGCCTTGTTGTTTTACCTTTTCTTACAATCTATACAATCTATGCAATACAGGAGAGATTTTTTAACGATTTGTGCATTCATATTATCGATGTTGGTCTCGGTGAATCAATACTCATTGAGGCACCAAAAGGAAGACGTATATTGATTGACGGTGGATCGAATTTTAAAGGGGATTTTGACATGGGGAAGAACATTATAACCCCTATACTTCTGTCAAAAAAGATTATAACCCTTGATTATGTTATAAATACCCATCCCCATGGTGACCATATAGGCGGATTATTGTATATCCTGAGATATTTTAAGGTTAGAGGTTTTGTAACAGGTGGTTATTATGTAAGAGAGCCTGTATTCCTTGAGGCAATAGAGACAATAAGGGAGAAAAAAATAGGATTTCATGTATGGAACACGGGGGATGGGGTCTCAATGGGTGGGTTGAAGATGATAGTATTGAACCCGGATAGAGAATACAGGGCCGATAACCTGAATAATGCCTCCCTTGTCATGAAGATTATATATGGGGAGAGGTCTTTTCTTTTCACCGGAGATATAGAAAGGGACATGGAGGAGAGATTGATTATGAAAAATGCCCCTTTAAGGGCTGATGTATTACAGGTTCCCCATCATGGAAGTAATAATTCAAATACCTTGCCTTTTCTAATGGCTGTAAGGCCAGGGCTTGCTGTGTTGAGTGTAGGAAAAGGGGTTATGGGATTACCTGGGAAAGAGGCGCTGGAGAGGTATAGGAAACTCTCTATCCCTGTGCTATCCACATTAGAAAATGGGTTTATTAGTGTGTGTAGTGATGGCAAAAGACTCTCTTATAAAACCTACAGATGAAGAATTTGAAATACATGTAAAGGTCTTGAAAAACAATGGAACTACCCTGGTTTAGCAAAAGGGTCGCCCCTTAAATTGTGAGACCTTTCAAGGGTCTCTCATAAGTCCTTACGAGTCCCTCACCTAAAAAACAAAAAAGTGATAATGATGAATATAGGAACAAGGATTGCAACAGACCATAGCATGTATCTGAAAAATGAGGGCATGGTTATATCGTTCTCCTCACATATTGCCTTTACCATAAAGTTGGGTCCATTGCCCACATACGTATTTGCCCCCATAAATACAGCCCCTGCAGATATTGCCTTCAAAAATACCTCTGGCACACCTGCCACAAGTCCTGCAGTAATATTCTTTAACACAGCAAGACTCTTGGCAGTGCTCATAAAAACAAGATATGTAGGTGCGTTATCAAGAAAACTTGATAGAATCCCTGTTGCCCAGAAGAATTTCCAGGGGGTATCTACCCCAAGCCTGTCTCCATTGACCTCAAGTATCTTAAGGGCAGGGATCATGGTAACAAAGATGCCGATGAACAGAACAGCAACCTCTATAATGGGGTGATATGTGAATCCATTCTCCTCTCTCAATACAACAGGGGTAAAATAAACCGATAGTACTGCAGCGGCAATCATGACTATCTCTCTCAAGATGGCAGGGAGGAAAAATGCAAATAAGACAGCGCCGAGAAATAGAAAATTTATCTTGCCCCTTATCTCTAACTTCTTAGCACCCTCTATCTTTTTTGGGGATGTAATCCTTTCCATCTGTTCTTTTTTTATGTAATGACGGTCAAAGACATAGAATAGAATTATTAGAATACATACAGTAATAACCCAGAACGGCAAGAGTCTAAAAGTCCATGTAAAAGGCACGCCCTTTAAAAAACCAAGGAATAATGGTGGGTCCCCCAGGGGGGTTAAAAGACCACCTATATTTGAGACGAGAAAGATAAAAAATATGAAGATATGAGAGACGTTTTTTCGCCATCTATTGACTTTTATAAGTGGTCGTATTAATACCATGCTTGCACCTGTTGTCCCTATGAAGCTTGCAAATACAGCGCCGATAAAAAGGATTATGGAGTTTAAAAGGGGTTTGCCCCGGGCAGATATGCGGATTACTATGCCTCCCGATATTACAAACAGAGACCCAAGGAGTATGATAAAGGATATATATTCAATAATGGCGTGTAAAAGTAGAGAGAAATCCTTGAATACTACAATCACCGCTGCTGGTATGGCAAGCCCAATGGATACATAACGATAGTTATTTCCCCACCACTCACTGTTTATAAGGGGCATAACTGCAATGGAGAGAATTAAAACCGTGAAGAATAAGACCGTCCAAATGGGAAACGAGATGGATGCCCCTGATGATGCAAAGGCAATCTCAGGTGCTATGCCAAGCAAGAAAAGATTTGTTAGTAAAAATAAGCGATTAGGTCTCATAAGCATAACCTTATAGATATTTTATTTTAATAGATTAATCGAGAAAGGGTGCCTATTTTTAGATGGTCGGTGACCTTGTTTATACCTTTGAGACCCCAGAGTGCCTTTATGAGCCTATCTTTCTCTTTTTCACCACCAACAATACCCTTTACTAAAAGGGCATCCTCTGCCAATGCCTCGAACTCTACCTTACTCTTTGTTGCAAGTTCATGGTGCATTACAACAAGTTTTGCCCTGTGTTCAAGCAACCTTTTAGCAGCAAACAATCTTGCCTCATCCTGGTCTATTCTGGAAAAAAATCGCTCTGCATATAGCTCCATTATATCCAGGGCGTGCTCGAGTCTTACACTGCTTGCATTGAAAATAATATCAAAGGAGGATGGGTCGTTTAGGTCTCTGTCGAAATAAAACTCTATAAATTTCTTTTTTTCCTTATCTTTTTTATTTACAAGGTCTATAGCATCTTCCTCTGACAACCCCTTCTCATTCATTATATCAAATATCCTCTCATTTATATCCCTTATTATCTGTATACGTATCCTGGATGGATATTCCTCAAGTATAAGGTGGGCACCACCACCCACCACTACCACATCTGTTTTAATAATCAGGCTGTAGAGCGCCACGGTTATTGCTGTCTTGAAATAGCTTTTGTTATGGATAAGCTCAGTGAATCTATCTGATATATCTGGAGATTTTTCGTCCTCCAGGTTTCTTAAAAGGACATTGGCTGCCTCTTTGTGTGTCTTTAGATATTTGATGAAACCGTCGTCTACGTATTTATAGCCCAGTCTCTCAGCCAGTCTCTTGCCAAAAAGACTCCCTGCTGAGCCATAGGACCGTGAAATGGTTATGACATTCACAAGAACCTCTTATTTTTTTGAATGAAATATATAAACAGGTTTTTAGATTATTGTAAAGCAAAAATGACAGGTTTTTTTAAGATACAAACCCTCTTTTATCAAAGAGTTTTATACATACATCTACAACACCGGGGTCGTAGAGGATACCTCTGTTTTTTTGTAGCTCATCTTTTACTTCATCTAAGGTATGAGGTGGTCTATATGGCCTCTGTGATAGCATGGCCTCCACCACATCGGCAATAGCAAGTATTCTCGCCTCGAGTATGATGTCGACACCCTTCAGACCCCTTGGGTATCCTGAACCATCGAGCCTTTCATGGTGCTGAAGGATTATATCCCCTATTGGACCTGGTAATCCTGCCTCTTTGAGCATATTATAACCTGCCTGAGGGTGGGTCTTTATGAGGTTATATTCCACCTCTGTTATCTTTTCCGGTTTTACAAGTATCTCTGAAGGCACAGCGAGTTTCCCTAAATCGTGTATCATACCTGCCATACCTATAATGTCTATCATATCCCTTGTGAGACCCATCTCCTCTGCTATGGCCCTGGCGAGCCTGGACACCCCTTTTTGGTGCCCCTTTGTGCCATAATCCTTCATCTCTAAGGCCAGACAGATGGTCTCAATAGTACTATTTAGGATTTTTTTGAGCTGCCTCGCCTCTTCCTCGGCAAGTTTTCTGGTGGTTATATCAATGAGCATACCTTCATAATAAAGGGTTTCTCCGTTATCTCCCTTTACTGCGTGGGATGTTACAGATACCCATTGGAGGCTCGAATCCTTTTTCCTCATAAGTATCTCAAAGTCTTTTACAAAACCGTTCTCTGCCATGAGTCTTCTGAGTTCTGCCCTGCGGCTTGGGTCTACATATAACTGATGCGCTATATCTGTCACCGATGCCATCATCTCTTCCTGTGAAGAGAACCCGTGTATTCTTACAAGTGCAGGATTGACGCTCAAGTATCTACCGTCTGGTGTAACCTGAAATATACCCTCCACAGCATTTTCAAAGATGTTACGGTATTTTTCTTCAGATTTTTTTAGTTCCTCCTCTGCCTTTTTTCTGGATGTTATATCTTCGAGTGTCCCCTCATAGAATAAGACATTTCCATCTTTATCCTTGACAGCCCGTACATTTAGGGAACCCCATAGCTTTGTCCCATCTTTTCTGTAAAACTGGGCCTCAAAACCCTCTACTATTCCATTGTCTTCAAGGGATTTTTTAAATAGATGCCTGTCTTCAGGGGTTGTATATAGCTGCCTGCCTATACTTACCACCTGGGCAACCATCTCTTCCGGGGAGCTATAACCAAATATCCTTGCCATGGTGGGATTAACAGTCATAAGCCTGCCGTCAGGGGTGCTTTGAAATATACCCTCCACAGCATTCTCAAATATACTCCTGTATTTTGCCTCGCTTTGCTGCAATGCCTCTTCTGCATTTTTTCGCTCTGTTATATCTGTAAACATGGCAAAAGAGCCTATGAATCTGTTTTTTTTGTCCATTATAGGGGTTGCAGAGACAAGGGCCCACATGAATGTGCCATCCTTTTTTCTGAGCATCCTCTCGTATCTCCCAGATATCCCCTTCCTCCTCTTTGCCGCCTCTTTTTCAAAATCCGGTATATCCTTCTCCTGTATAAAGAAACTCAGATTTTTACCTTCTATCTCTTCAGGGGTATATCCCAGCATATCTGCCATTCGTCTGTTTACAAAAGTTGTATTGTAGTCTTCATCAAATACCCATATACCTTCATCGGCAGTATCCACGATGAGTCTGTATTGTTTCTCCCTATCTTTTAGTGTGTCTTCTACTGTCCTTACAATATCACGTCTTTTTTCTGTCATATCCTATTCCTTGATTTTAATCCTTTCCGTTATACCTTATACCCTGCCTTTGCCTTTTTTCCAAAAGGGATATTGAGCTTTCTCATGCGGCTTCTGAGTGTGGCGGGGTTTATACCAAGTATTGCTGCTGCACCGTCTCTGCCTTCCACCTTGCCGCCTGCTATCTTTAGAGCGTTTTTAATGTGCCTTATCTCGATGTTTTTTAATGTTAAATCATCCTGTGAGACATTATTGGTTATAACCATTTCTGCCACAGATATATCTTTTGGCGTGCCTATTATATCTTCAAAGCTGAGGGGCCTATTGCCATGGATTATAATTGCCCTTTCAATGGCATTACTTAATTCCCTTACATTACCCGGCCAGTTATATTCAATGAGTTTTTCCATAGTGCCAGGGACAAGGCCTGGTATAAAATTAAGACCTATCTCTTTTGATTTCTGACGCATAAAATATTCTACAAGGGCAGGTATATCTTCTTTTCTTTCCCTGAGAGGCGGTATATTAATAGGGACAACACAGAGTCTGTAGTACAGGTCATCCCTAAACAGGTTTTGTTCCACCAGTTTTTTCAAATCCTTGTTTGTTGCCGATATAATCCTTACATCAACCTTTATGGATTGTGTCCCTCCAACCCTCTCTATCTCTTTTTCCTGTATGACCCTTAAAAGGCGAACCTGGGCATTCAAAGGTAGCTCACTTATCTCATCAAGGAATATAGTCCCTCCATGGGCACGCTCAAATCTACCCCTTTGCTGAAATAGGGCGCCGGTAAATGCACCCTTTTCATGTCCGAAGAGCTCGCTGTCTATAAGGGTCTCAGGTATGGCACCACAGTTTACCTTTATCAGAGGCCCATTATTTCTCGGTGAGAAGTTATGGATTGCGTTTGCAATAAGCTCTTTACCCGTTCCTGTCTCACCGAATAAAAGTACAGGACTTGTTAAAGGTGCCACCTTCAGTACCTGATTCATTACATCTTTGAGGCCGAATTCTGCCCCCACTATCTCCTCACTGAAACCACGGCGCAGTTCCTTCTGAAAATATTTACTGTCGTCGGCAAGGAGCTCTTTTAACTTCATAAGCTCAAGGTATCTTTTGCTGTTGGCAAGGGCAATAGCCGCAGGTTCATTTATGAGTGACCAGATATCAGCATCCTCTTTTTTATATCTACCCGTCCCATTTGCCCTGACAATAAAAGAGCCTACAAACTTATCCTCAACAATGAGTCTCGCAACTATTATTGAGGAATCCGGCCACTGGTATCTTTGGGCAACCCTCCCCATTATCTCATCGCTATATACATCATTGGATATCCTCACCCTTGGAAATTTAGCAGGTTCTTCGAGCTGTCTCTGGAGATGTAGTGGCATGGTCACCTTGTCTGACCTCAATATACCCCCTCTATCAGTAGCTGTAGCGACTACATCAAGTGTCCCTGCCTCCGGGTCATATACAGTCATTATCAGCTCCTCTGCAGGGATTATATCCTTAACATAGAGGAGACAATTCCAGAGGGCCTTGTCTATCTCAAGGCTCCCACAGATCCTCATGGTGACCTCTCTATAGAACTGGTTTTCGTCCATATCCTTGACTGTGATATATAATAGTTTTTTAAAAATATCAACAAAAAAGAGCCAAATTATCTTTTTTAAAATATTTATCAGATATTACCTTCAAATACATCATATAGACTGTTATTTATCACAGATTTAATATAACTGTGAATCTTCAAAGTTTAAAACTGTGAATAATAACAGAAAAAAAGACCATTAATTTTATAACTTATTGAAATTACAAAATAATTTTTCTGGCATATGGTTTGCATAATCTAAAGGCAAGGTTGAATGAGAAGCGGCCTTAAAAAAATAAAGGAGGACATCATGGCAAGGATATGGGAAATAGAAAAGGAAAAAATAGATAGTAGGACTCAGGAAGGTATGCTCATCGAGATATTCGGTTGTTTCCCCCTGAACGATACAGTAATAACACTCTTCTCCGGCAAAGACAGGATTAAATCTGACTTTTATCTAAACGGAAATGTAATGGAGGCAGCAATTATTGAGACCTTTGGGTGCGTGTCTCTGGATAAGATAATAAAACTCGACATGAATAAAGAGAAAGAGGATGTAGCGCATAGTACATATAAAGAACTATATAATGCAAGGGTTGTAGGAATTGATTGATTTAAGATAGAAACGATGTTATCTTGAACAACATGTCTGTGATGGGGTTCGTGGCGCTCTATCACAGACATCTCAAAAAATCAAAAAGCTGGATAACCCTTTAAATTTTACGTTATCCAGACTACTATGTTATCCATTTAAAATCTGCCACATAAAAATTTAATTGAAAAAACATGTCTTAATAATAGACATGAACTACCCCTGAGCTACAAGAAGTCAGGGAGAAAAAAGAGGAGTTGATATGGCTGAGTTACGAGATGAAAAAGGATTGGCAAAGGCAGAAAGGTATTACACTGATTATGGTGTAAGGGCAAGGGAGCTTAAGGCAGAAGGTAAAAAGATTATAGGTTATATATCGGCCCTCTGCCCTGTAGAGGTATTAACAGCAGCAGGTGTTGTCCCCTTCAGGCTCAAAGGTAACGTCAATGAGGCTATTACAAAGGGTGATGCCTACATGGAGACAATTGTATGTCCTTTTGTGCGAAGCGTCTTTGATTCAGCAATAAAAGGCAAGTTTAATTTTATCGATGGAATGGTATTGCCTCACCAGTGTGACAGCCTTGACAGGACATCGGATGTATGGAGGGATTACCTCAATCTCCCGTATTTCCATTTCCTAAACGCCCCCCACGTGACAGATGACCCCTCTATCGAGTTTATGAAGGAACTTCTAAAACTTTTTATCAAGACATTGGAGGAATATACAGGGAAAAAGATAACAGATGAGGATCTGAAGCAGGCAATCGCAAAGCACAATGAAAACAGACGCCTTATGAGGGGACTCTACGAATTGAGAAAGGTAAATCCACCCCTTATTTCAGGTGTGGAGATGATTAAGGTACTTATAGCTGCCATGGGTCTCCCGGTAGATGAATCGAACAAGCTCATCACAGAGGTTATAGATGAGGTAAAAGCAAGGGCTATCCCATCCAATGGTCTGAAAAAGAGGATAATGATAATAGGTGACCAGATAGACAGCGTGGATATAATGGATGCCATTGAGGGTGCAGGTGCGTATCTGGTGATGGATGATATATCTGTGGGCAGCAAGATGTACTGGCAGGATATAGATACAGATAAAGAGCCATTACAGGCCATTGCAGAGCGGTATTTGAGAAAACTTAAAATACCCACAAACTTTGTAGACACAGGTGGGACATATGAGGACAACCTCAATGCCAGATTCGGTCATATGAGAAGATATATCGAGGAGTTCAAGGTTGATGGGGCAATTCTTTTTATCTACAAATATTGTGACCCTTATGGATTTGAGGTTCCAGCTATAAAGAGCTATATAGAGTCTGCCGGGGTTCCTGTGCTTTATCTTGAAGACGAATATTCTACTTCCACTATTGCAAGGATGAAGACAAGGATAGAGGCTTTTCTTGAAATGATGGCATAATAAAAGGGAGGAAATCACATGGCTGAAGAAAAAAAAGGAAGAGCAGTTGCTACAAAGACTGCTGCAAGTATACCCAAGTTTGTCCGTGGAAATCTTGCTGCAACATTAAAGGCTAAGGAAGAGGGAAAAAAGGTTGCCTATGCATATATTGCTGATGGTCAGGACGAGATAATGAGGGCAATGGATATAGTCCCTGCATGGGGTGAGAGCTTTGCAGGGGTCTGTGCTGCCAAAAGGGATGCAGAGAAATACCTCCAGAAGGCAGAATCAGACAACTTTTCCAGGTCTCTGTGTACATATGCAACATGTACAATAGGTTTTGATATGGTTAGGGAGGAGCTCGGAGGAGGCGCTGTCCCTGATGCACCATGGGGTGGTATGGGTAGACCGGATATGATACTGGGCTCTGCACAGCTTTTATGTGACCCGAGATTTAAATGGCCTCAGGCAACACAGCATTATCTGAGAGATGTCCCTGTGTTTGTGGGAAGTATGTATTACCCTCCCTTTGACCCCAAGATGGACCACCACGAACAGGAAAAATTTTATGTCAAATATGCTACAGAGGAACTCAGGGAGTGTGTAAAATTCTGTGAGAAACATACAGGGAAAAAGATGGATTGGGACAGGCTTGCACAGATAGTAGAGTTGTCTGATAGGACCTGGGATCTATTCATCGATACATATGAACTTCGTAAGGCATTTCCAACACCAATGGATACCGGGGATGCCATGAATACTATGGTTCCTCTTACCTTCAATCTTGGGACACAGGAGGCCTATGACTTCTATAAACAGCTTTACGATGAATTACAACAGAAGATTGCCAATGGTGAAGGTGTTGCCGATCCTGAAAAATACAGACTCATCTGGGCAGCAGGCCTTCCATCATGGTTTGCCCTTGGGGATTTTCAATATTTTAACAGTAAGGGTGCTGTATTCCCTGTAGAGGTGACATACAGGGGTTGTGAAAAGATTGAGAGGCTTGAATTGCCCAAGACAAATGACCCCCTTGAACATATAGCATGGAGATGGGTAAGATACTGGACACACTGGTATGATAAGGCAAGGAAACGTCCCGGTTCTCTTCCAAAGGTAGAAAGGATTATCGAATACATCGAGGAATATAAATGTGATGGTGTTGTCTTCCATTCTGCATTCTCTTGTCGTAGCTGGCATGCTGGGATTATACATCAGGCAGAGACATTAAAGAAGGTCTACAGGGAGATACCAATCCTTATTCTGGAAGGGGATATAGTGGATATAAGCTCATATAATGAGGCAGATACCCATAACAGGATCGATGCATTTATCGAGGCTGTAGATTCCTATAAAAAGAGGATGAATTAGGATTATGATTAATTATTTCGCCGGGGTAGACATAGGGTCTACAATGACCAAGGTTGTTATTTATGGTGAAGGGATAAGGGCCATGATTATAGGCCCAACAGGACCTGAACACCGCAAGCTGGCGAATAAAGTTATGGAGGAGGCACTCATTCAGGCGCACCTGAAGTTTGAGGATCTGTCCTATATCATTGCCACGGGATATGGCAGAATAAATGTGCCCTTTGCAGACAGGCAGGTTACTGAGATAACCTGCCATGCAAAAGGGTTGCATAGCCTCCTCCCAACCGTGAAGACCGTAGTGGATATTGGGGGCCAGGACAGCAAGGGTATCAAGATAAAGGATGGCAGGGTTGTGAGCTTTGTTATGAATGACAAGTGCGCTGCCGGGACAGGGAGGTTTATAGAGATTATGGCAGACTCCCTTGGTGTGCCTTTAAATGATATGGGGAGGCTCTCCCTCACAGCAGATAAACCTGCCATGATAAGTAGCACCTGCACTGTATTTGCAGAGCATGAGGTTACAAACCAATTATCCGGTGGTGAGACACTACCAAACCTTGTGGCAGGTATCCATGAGTCTGTGGCAACAAGGGTGGCATCCCTGGTCAAAAAACTTAATATTGAACCTGATGTGGCCATCACTGGCGGTGGTGCAAAGAATATTGGTCTTGTGAAGGCCTTGGAGAAAAAATTAGGCTGCCCTGTCCTTATCCCGCCAGAACCACTTATCACCGGTGCCCTGGGTGCTGCAATCCTGGCAAAGGAGATATTTGAAAAGTATACAAAGGAGGGTCAGGTGCCTGAGAGGAGTAAAAGCGGTCTCCAGGAGGCAAAATTCTTTGATTAGTTGGTTTATACTTTTAAAGTGAGGATTTTATGGCATTTTTTCTCGGGATAGACGTTGGTTCAGGTTATACTAAGGCTGTGGTTTGTGAGGACACCAGTTTAAGGTCTTACAGTATAATACCCTCTGGTGGTGATTACAGAAAGGCTGCACTTGAGTCTTCTGAGAATGCCTTAAAAAAAATCAATATCTCCATGAGTGATATATCCAATACTATTGCAACAGGTTATGGCGCTGCAATTGTTGATTTTGCAAGACAGACGCTTTCTGATATCTCATGTCACGCCATAGGCATCAACTATCTCTTCCCAAGCGTAAGGACAGTTATAGATATAGGTGCCCAGTATAGCAGGGCAATACACCTTGACAGCGAAGGAAGGATTGTAAACTTTATTATGAATGAAAAGTGTGCCGGGGGGAGCGGAAAATTCCTGCAGGTGACAGCGAGGATACTCCAGATGGATATAAAGGACCTGGGCAGACTCTCCCTTACATCAGAAAAACCAGTTGAATTTACTACTGCCTGTGCTGTCTTTGCCGAATCAGAGGCTGTATCAAGGATCTCAGAGGGTGCCCTGCCGGCTGATATAGTGGCAGGTATCCATAAAGCCATGTCTTCCAAGATAATAGTATTGGCAACCCGTGTAGGGCTTGTACCTGATTATGCTGTAACAGGTGGTGGTGCAAAAGATATAGGCCTTGTAAGGGCTATAGAAAAGGAACTTAAGACCAATACCTTTGTTGCCCAAGAACCCCAGATAACCGCTGCCCTTGGCGCAGCAATATTTGCCAGTTCAAGATAAAATTTCATCAAAAAAGTTTGTAAATATAGGCTATTGGTGTTAATTTCTACAGATTGAATTAGACCGGGAGGTATAAAATGAGTAAAGATTCTAAAGAATTAAAAGATGTATCAAGACGTGATTTTCTCAAATCCACAGCAGGCATTGCTGCGGCAACAGGTGTAGCCTTAGGTGGTTTAGGGCTTATATCAAAGGATGCCGATGCCAAAGATGCCATACCTAAAAAATGGGACGAGACCTACGATGTAGTAGTCATTGGCAGCGGTTTTGCAGGCCTTGCCGGTGCCATAGAGGCAAGAAAGGCAGGGGCAAACGTTGTTATAATAGAAAAGATGCCTGTCCATGGTGGAAATTCTGTTATAAACGGCGGGGATTTCAGTGCTGCCGGGACAAAGATGCAGAAAGATGCCGGTGTCCAGGATTCCCCGGAACTGATGTTAAAGGATATGCTAAAGGCAGGACTCTATCTTAACAACCCTGAGCTTGCAAAGATTGTGGCATATGGCTCAAAAGATGCCTTAGAGTGGTGTCAAACTTACATAGGTGCCAGGTTTGCAAGACTCAACTTTCACGGTGGCCACTCTGTCAAGAGGGCACACCAGACCATCAATGCCTCTGGCTCTGAATTGGTTAACAAGATGCTATCAAAGGCAAAGGAGTTGGGCGTAAAGGTCCAGCTAAGGACAAAACTCGAAAGGTTTATACTCAACAAAGACAACAGGGTCATAGGGGTCGAGGTGAGGAAGAATTATAATTTTCCCAATGAAAATTCTGGGAAAAAGGCATATATAAAGGCCTCAAAGGCAGTGATACTTACATCCGGTGGGTTCTCAAGGGATGTCAACCTCCGTAAGGTCCATGACCCACGCCTTGACGAGAGGTTTGAATCCACAAACCATGCAGGTGCAACAGGTGAGGCTATAATGGCAGCCTGTATGGCAAGGGCAATGGATGTTCATATGGACTGGATTCAGCTTGGTCCATGGACAAGTCCTGATGAAAAGGGATTTGGATATGTCCCCCTATTTTGCGAGAGGCTTGTGGGCTATGGCCCAATGATTGACCCCAAGACAGGTAAGCGCTTTTTTAAGGAGACGGGTAATAGAAAAGAGAGAGCCGACGCAATAATCCTAATAGGCCATCCTGTTATAATCATGGGAGACTCGTATGCAGTAAATAAGCAGGTATTTCCTGAGGCACTTAAAAAAGGATTAGAAAGCGGCTCTATAAAGAAATTCGATACCCTCGATGACCTGGCTAAGGCCTATAATATCCCGGTTGCAGCCTTCAAAGAGGAGATTGCACGTTGGAACTCCTTTGTGGAGAAGAAAAAGGATACTGACTTTGATTGTATGATATTCCCTGAGGCAAAACCAACAGCTACACCACCCTTCTATGCTGCAAGGTTGTGGCCAAAGGTCCACCATACAATGGGGGGACTGGTGATAAACAAGGATACCCAGGTCATTGGTTTTGACTTCAAGCCTGTTTCAGGCCTATATGCAGCAGGTGAGGTCACCGGAGGTATACACGGTGCTGTCCGTCTCGGCGGTGTTGCCATGGCGGATTGTATAATATTTGGCCGAATTGCCGGGCAAAATGCCGCTAAAGAAAAGGCATGGGTTTGATGTCTATGTCAGAATTAAAAAAAACAGTGAATTATTGTAATAAACAAACTACCCCGTCACCTGCGGCGGGGTAGTTTGTTTCGCCTTTAAAGTCGCAAAAATTAATCCTTTACATATTCTGTTGCAGTCCTGCCCACCTCTTTTGCATACTCTGCTATACCACCCTTAAACTGATAGGCATTTGCAAAACCCACTGCCCTTAATGCGATTGTTGCAGCAGCAGCCCTATCGCCTGTATGACAGAGAACCGCAATCTTTTTATCCTTGGGGAGTTTTTTCAGATTTTCTGGTTTGAAGAGTTCGTTCATGGGTATGGCTATAGTTTTTTTGTATGCCGATGCAACGAGCTTTACCTCTGCAGGTGTCCTTATATCAAGGATGACAAAATCTTCATTTTTCTTGATCATCTGGAGGACATCCTTAGCTGTAATCTGGCATGGCCTCATTGCCAATACCTCTGGAGTCATCTGGGAGAATATGGCATCAAACTTTTTTGCCATATCTGCATCGTAAGCATGCCCAATACCCGTTAACAAAACTAAAAATGCCAAAACAAAACCTACATACCTCATGACCTCCTCCTTATTTGATTAGATTTTATATTAAAACACTCTTGTCCAAAATAGACTTTAACAGGATGCCCCAATCAGGTAAAATTTGAAGTAGTCATAACAAACATAACCCGAAAGGAGGCACCCATGAATAAGTTTAGCAGTATATTCGGCCAGATTCTACAAATATTTTCTAA
>JAKPCK010000036.1 GCA_029553295.1 Deltaproteobacteria bacterium
CTTTTCCGAACACCCTCTCCATGTCCTGGTATTGGAGGGGTTTTGTCGTCTCCTCTTCCCTCACCACAAAGTTGAAGAGCATACTTTTTTTAGAGCCGGGGCTGTGACAGGAGGTGCATTCAAGGTATCGGAAGTGGAGGATTGTGTTGGGCAGCCATCTGTGTGTTTCCAGATAGTTTTTATGGCAACGGACACATATGTTTACCCTTTCATATACATTCAAATCCTTAAATGATTTTATTTGGTGGGGGTTATGGCAGTCAGTGCATTGGGTAGCACCTTTTTCAGAATGGGCTGTATCCTTATATATACTGTATAGGCTTTCATGACATTTAATACATGTATCATCGCTTATGGCCTTTTCAGAGACATGGCAGTCAGCGCACCTTATGCCTTTTTTGCCGTGAACAGTATGTCTGTAGTCCTCTATGGATGGCAGTTCAGGGATTAATATTTTTATGTCAAAAGGGATGCTATAGGTTGTCTTGCCTTTTATTGTCAACCTTGCCTTTTTAAACACCCCTTGATCACTATGACAGCTTTTGCATGTCACCGGTGTCTTTTTGATTAGATGGCTATCCTCTATCTTCACTGCATAGTGTTTTTTTATCTCCTCTTTTCCTTTTAGCTCTTTCTTAAGGATAGATTGGAGGTTATCCCATTCAATGTGGTCTATGAGCCCATTTCTATCACGGTCTATATCCTCTTTTTTTGCAACATCTTTTTTCCCTGTAACTATGTCTACATGCATCTCACCCTGTTGGGGTTTTCCGTGACATACAAGGCAGTATAGATGTTTTATGTGTCTTTCTGCCACAGGTAGCCTCTTATGGGCTACATCCTTATGACAAGACACGCAGGTTTTTTTGTCTTTTGATGTAAAATGGACATTATGGCAGTCTCTGCAGGAGAGATTTTTATTGCTGTGGATGCTCTTTTTATACGTTTCTACTGTAGGGCCATGACATGTATTACAAACAGGTCTTTTTAGTTTATCTTCGTGGGGTAGTGAGGATATATCTTTGTGGCACTGGGAACAGGTTGTCTTACCGTGACTGAATGCAGTGTATTTTTCGTGACATCCAAGGCAGTCCTCATTGGGTATGGATGCATGTAAAAAAAGAGGGCATAAGATAATGAATATGTATAAAAATAAATGCATAAAAAATTTCTCTATATCAATCAGGTGTTAAACCTTTCACCTATCCGCTACAGCATGACCCTGGGCTTCCGCATGAGCTTGGGGACCCACAGCACCCTCCTGGTGCACTGACATCAAAGCTATTACCAGAGACCCTTGTATTATGGACAGACATGAGTTTTTCAAGGTTCAGGCTTTTGCATGATTTGCAGTAGAGTTCATCGTCGCTACCAAATACTATAAATTCGCTTATAGCCCCACAGTCCTTGCATCTATATTCATATATAGGCATAAAAACCTCCTGTTATT
>JAKPCK010000044.1 GCA_029553295.1 Deltaproteobacteria bacterium
AGATAGAGGTCCTTACAGTGGACAACCATGCAGACGGACCCTACGTGTATCTTCGTCTTCTTAGGGAGGATAAAAAGAGGGCCGAAGAGGTCTACGAACTTCTTATGATGAACGAGGGAAATGCCTCTGGTGTTGGTATTGCTTGCGTAGACGAAGAGGGCAATGTCCATGCAGACCAGTTCTGGAGACACTATAGTTTTGGCAATGTGAAGGAAAGACCTTTCAGTCACATCTGGATGGATACCACCGACCCCCTTCTGGCAAAATTAAAAGAAAAGAAAAGGCATGTAAAGGGAAGATGCAGGGTTTGTAGATGGCTTGATATCTGTGCCGGTAATTTCAGGGTGAGGGCTGAGGCAGCAACAGGTGACATATGGGGGCAAGACCCGCAGTGTTATCTTACCGATGAAGAAATTGCCATACCCAACGATATTGCATAAAATCTTTGCAATGTATGGATGAAAAGATCATAAAGTTTGATGTCTCAAAGGAGTTTTATTTCAAAGAGGGTTGTTTTGTTTTGGAGCAGTATAATGTCCCTGAAGACAGCTTGCTATCTATTGCAAGGGCAAGGGTAGAGCCCAATAAAAAAACACGATGGCATAGATTAAAAGACACTACAGAAAGATATTATATTCTTGCGGGCACGGGCATTGTGGAGATAGGTGCCATGCCACCGAAAGAAGTGGCGCCCGGAGATATCATAGTCATCCCGCCTTTGTGTCCCCAGAGGATTAAAAATATAGGTGCAGAAGACCTCATCTTTCTTGCCATATGCACCCCGAGATTTGAAATAAAAAACTACGAAGACATTGAAGATTATCCATTTTAAATACAGAATACATATCTAACCAACCCTTATATGCTTTCTCACCCACTGGGGGACGGTCTGAATCTGGTAATAATAGGCCATTGTGTGAAAGCATGTGGATGAGCAGTGGGGCATGCATTTCTCTTTTACATCTATCAAGGCATTTCTATCAAACTTTGGCTCCCATATCCTGCCCCAGTCGCGATGGAGACATATGAGGTCAAAGCAGGGGGACAGACTGCCATCGGGTCTTATGAGGGCACCGTTTATGCCGGCCCTGCAATCCCAGCAGTCGATGGCACCTCTCATCCTTTTTTTGAATGTCTTTAAATGTTCTATGGAGTTTACCATGGGCCAGCCCTTTTTCTGTTTTTCTATAAGCCAGTCAAGAAGTTCATCCACCTCAGGAAACTGCTCGGGTGTGATGAATAATCCATCGTCTTTATGTTTATAGTGGGAGACATCAACAAAACCCTGGGGCGGCTCGTTGAGATGATAGTCTGTGCCTATATTATTCTCATGGGCTATTTCTGTAAGGAGTTTTACATCCTTTATATTGGTGCGGCATATGTTTATATTAAAAAACAGAAGATAACCGTATTTTTTTTGCCTTTCCACAAGATACCTGAATTGGGGCTCGATTGCAAGAAGTGCCTTTGGCAACCCTTTTCTGGGTGCGATGGTATCCACTGCAAGGTTTACTGCGGCCACACCTGCCTTCCCCATCTCGTCTATGAATTCCTTGTCCATAAGATAACCGTTTGTTGGAAGGTAGACGAAGAAGCCGTTTTCGCTTCCGTATCGTATGACCTCAAGTATGAAATCCTTTCTTATAAGCGGTTCTCCACCCATAAGCGGCAAAACCCTGCATCCTAATGTCTTCAACCAGTCGATTGCGCTCTTTGCAGTATCAAGGTCCATACCTTCCCGATTATCATCATACTGGTGACAATAATAACAGTCGATGTTGCATTTCCATTCAGTATACAGATAACAGAGGACAGGTCTGAACTGGTCTGGATGGATAAGGGAGTTGAGATAGGGTATAACCCATCTTCTTATTGCCCTTACCCCGTTTTTTGTCTTGTAACGTATATCGTCAAACATTGCCACCCCCCAACTGTTTAAATCTATTAATGCTTTTATATAAAAAACATCAAAAATTCAAGGTTTTGTCATTCAAATGCATACCCCTATCAATATTATATTAGAGTTTATAGACGTATTGGGTCTTGAGATACCACCATTTGAATAATGCTTGAATCTATCCTCTATGAAAAACCTTTTCCATCTATATCCAATACCACCTTGAAGGATAAAGGGTAGGTGTGTGCCCTGTTCTTTAAAACCGTATGTAGTATAGGCTATGCCGACCCCAACATGCACATAAAAATTCTTCGTCATATAGTATTTTCCAGAAATGGTAAATCCGAAATCTAAACCGTCATCTGGCCTTGCCTGATAAACAATAAATGGCTCTGCAACAATAGAAATCTGATTATAAATGGGATGTTCTTTTGCCAGTGAAACATGATAAAAATCGTATAGTCCCTTTGTGTCTCTTAAGCGATAAATCTTTCTTTCAGGGTTTAAAAAGGCAAATCCGTATCCGGCAGAAACGCTCATATCATTGGCAGAGACAGTGGTTAAAGCAAAAGAGAGGGTTAAAACCAATGTGGTGAAAGATAATAAATAGATTTTAGATACACAGAAATTTTTTAAATATTTGTTTTTTAACATCTTCATCACCTCAACCATCCTCCAGCGTCCTTTATTTATGTTTTTGGTACTCCTGAAACGATATTTTTTGATTTATCTACTGAACATTTGTTCACATAAACACTTGTTTAGATTATCAAAAATGCATTTTTAACTCAAAAAAAAATGGAGTAAAGCATTTCACAAAATTTTTACTTGATAAAATAGTTCCTTAGAATGTTTAATCTTGTTCTGGCATATCTTCCCATTTCGTTGTCAGGGGCTACTTTTATCTGCATAGTATATTCTTCATATGCAGCCTTTAGATTGTTTGTCTTTTCATAACAGGTTCCGAGTGTTCCGTGAACCGTTGGGTGTTTTGGATAAACCTCAGAAAAAGACTTTAGATATTTTATGGCCTCATGGTGCATATTCATTTTGTAGTAATTCATGCCCATAAAGTAAAAGGAAGGCATATCGTCGGGAAATAACTGTATGGCCTTTTTAAGATAGGCGATACTTTTTTGATTATCGTTTTTCTTATAATATATGATTCCAAGACCCCTGTATGCCGGCTGATATTGCGCGTGTAATTTTAAAGCATTGTTGAAATACACCTCGGCCTCGTTTAAATTATCTTTTCTTACAAGTATAAAACCATATAATGCCTGAAAGGGCGCTTCATCTTTTTTCTCCTTAATTGCCTCTAAAATGAGATGTTTTGCCTCATCTATTTTGTTTTCCTTCAAGTTTTTAACAGCCTTATCGTAGTAATCCACATATAGTCTGTGTGTCTTTCTGAGTTCAGCTGTGGCATTTAAAAACGCTAATCTATTTGTTCCATCACCTCTTATGGCATTTACAGAGGTATCTCTGATGATCTTTTCAAGTTCGTCGATCCTTACCGAGGTTCTTGGGTGCGTTGAAAGTAAATCTGTAAAAAATCCACCCTCTTCACTGTTTTTTCCCACTGCCTTTAAATATTCCTGTGAGGCCCTTTCTAAATTTTTGTGTGCGTTTATGGCATTTTTCGGCAAATATCCAACCTTTGCCATATACTCCACGCCAAGCCTATCTGCCACTAACTCATCGTCTCTACTGTATTTCAACATTAAAAGATTTCCTCCGATTGAGCCTAAGGCAAGGGCCGCATCCGAATAAGGGGACGAACCCATAGCCAAACTTGCACCCTGCAATATAAAACTCATGAAAATTCCCTTAGAAAGTTGACTTGCCGAGTGCCTTACGGCAACATGACCTATCTCATGACCCATGACATATGCAAATTCTGCCTCACTCTCAAGGCCTGCCAAAAGCCCTCTTGTCATGGATACATATCCCGGTATGGCCCATGCATTGGGAACAGAACTATTCTGTATGGCAAATTCTACTTTGATGTGTGGCCTGTGTGATGCCCCTTGCAGGGCCTGCACTATATCGTTCAAGTAGGACCTTAGTTTTTCATCCCTGTATTCACCTCCTCCACCTTCTCCACCCCACATGATGCTGGGATACCATTCTTTTCCCATTCTCAATTCTTCTTCCTCTGAAAAAAGCATAAGCTGGGTGCGACCTGTAACGGGATTTGTTGCACAGTTTGTTAAAGTAAATGCCAGAGTAAATATGGTAAGACAAATAAAAAGTATCCTGATCAGTGATAAAGGACGATTTTTTAAACGAACCTCTATGCCCATAAAAATGCCCCTGAAGAGATTATAA
>JAKPCK010000059.1 GCA_029553295.1 Deltaproteobacteria bacterium
TTCTTCCAGCCTATACTGAGATGCATTCAGTTTCAGCTCCTCCTCTGGTGTGAGCCCTCTAGGCACAGCTCCTCCTGTGCCTGCCTGCTTTTCTTCAGCCCATGGGATTTTGAACCAGGAGGTGAATGCATTCCAGGCTCCCTTGATCCATTCCCAGAGGCCATTAACCATTTCAAAAATTTTCACAAGCCAGCCTGGTATGAGGTTTCCTACAATTCTTCTGAATTCATCAAATCTCTTTTTAATCTCATTATAAATGCCTCTGACTATTGAAATTGCCTCTGGCATTACCTCTTCAAGGAATTTGAGAGGTAATGATAACATAGCCATTCCAGGAGATGCAAATGTTAAGAAGCTTCTAATACCTCCTATTTTGCCAAAAGCTTCCTTGATAGCCTTTAGTTTCTCAAGCAGGAAGTCTACAATGGCTGAAACTTTCTTTAGAGCTCCCTCAATGACTTTAGCCCAATCTACCTTTTTCAGAGCCTCTAAAGCTCTGGAAAAAATCTTGAATTTGAGTTCTAAGGCAATTAGAATGGCTGCAATTGCCATTAGCCCTAACAGAATCGGATTAGTGGCCATTGCTGCATTTAGGGCAAAGATAGCTCCTCTTATCAAGAACAAACCTGCAGAAGCAACTTTTGAGACTATATTTATCTTTTGAAGAAGTCCAATAAATTCTATCAGCTGCAGGATACCATTCACAGCAGCCATAGCTACCATCCCTAAAGTAGCTGCAATAAACACAAATACAGCCCCAAAACCTATAAACTGTTGTGCCCCTGGAATCTGTTTAATTATCCTTATTATGTTTGTTAAAATTTCTAACACCAGAGAAATAGTAGGTAGCAATACAGCTCCTATCTCTGATTGAAACTCTGCTAATATTTCAGTAAAAGCTCTTACTCTTTTTGCTGTGGTGGTGGAGTAATCCCCCATTTTTTCTACCTCTCTATTCATGAGAGAGATTACTTTCTTTGCCCCATGACCATATTGTATAATATCCTCAATGTTCTCTTTACCAAATATTTTACCCAGTGCATAAGCTCTGCCACCACCCATCTCTGCAAATTTCACCTGTTCTGCTAATTCAGTCAGTGAGCTGATTCCAGCAGCCTGTGCCCTGAACCTGAGGGCTGGGTTTCTCCAAAAAGCCTCCAGAGTTTCAGAATACTCTATAATTTTTTCATTAGTGAGACCTGCTTGCTGCATCAGGAGGGCCATCTCCATTCTTTGAGGTCTCATTACACCAGTTACATTATCAGCAGCAGCAACCCAGGCCATCATACTATCATAAGAATCCTTGAATGCTGATCTCATAGCCTCTGCTAGCTGCTCTTCCTCCATAGCAGCCTTAGCAGTAGTAAAAATCAGGCCTCCTGCTGCTACCTGAATCCCTAGGATGGAGGTTTTAACTTCATCAAAGCTTTTCTTCAGATTCTTAAGGTGGCCCTTGAAACTGCCTAAAGAAGAAGAAACAGAAGCAAAAGCTCCCTTCAGACTTTCAACAGCCTTCTTAAAAACATCAGAGGCTTTTGTAGCTCCTTTTGAAGCATCTGCTACTTCTGTGATATTACTGACAGCAGCAGAAGTATCAGCAGTTACTCCTACCACTACCTCCTGACCTTCAACAGAAGCTATGGTTTCTTGTACCTCCTTGAGCTTTTTTGATGCATTATCAATCAGCTCAAGGACAATTGAAAGAGATCTTACAGTATCCATATTTTCACTTTACAAATGCTTCCTCTTTCTCCTCTTCTTTCTTCTGTTCTGTTATTACTCCTCCTAGAGGCTTCATCTCAAATCCCCATTGTCTCTTTCTCATCTCAATATATTTCTTTATGTCATAGACCTTAGTTTCAGGCCTCCTGCCTATGATATCTGTCCTGCTCCTGTGCAGATACAGAGGCCCCTGGAAGTCAGGCCCTACTCTTTGAGATGGAGGAGCTTCTACCACTTTGGGTTTCTGCTGTGGCTGTGATTTTGCAGTGCTTTCCACAGGAGCTCCTAGGGCTGCTGCCACCATTTGCAGCTTTTCTTTGAATACCAGAGCTGTAAAATGTATTTGTAGAGGTGTAAGATCCTGGATTTTTTCACACAGTTTATATCCATCCATAAGGAGGAGCTGAAGGGCCCTGCCATCAGGGCTCTCTAAAAATCCTGCAAATCCTCCAGAGGCTTCACTGTGAGCTGTAAGATCTCTCCAGCCAGGATTACTGTAGCCATTCCCTGCATCTGTGTTATTACCTCCTTCTTCTCCTCTGTAGAGAGTTCTCTAGGCTTCTCTCCAGATCTATCATACAGGATCATTCCTCTGGCTACAATTTCAGCCAGCAGAGGCACAGATTCCAGGGCCATATCTGGTGTTACTTCCTTCTCTCCAGCCATCAACCTCTCCATAAACTTTGCAGCCTTCTTATCCTTCACAGAGTTTATGCATTCAGCTAGCTCCAGATCTGTTAGGCTTCTGATCTCAACCTCTGCATTGTAGGCAGGAACAAATACCTTCTTTTTATAATTTCTACCCTTAAGAATTAACTCCTTAGTCAGTTCTACTGGCATTTTCACACCCCCTCAATAAATTTGAAAGGAGCTCACTTTGGCTCCTAAGGAGGATCTCTCCTCATTGCTACAAATGGATAGGCTCTTGTTACTGTTGTGCCTGGCTCTCCAATATCTATACCATCTCCTGATAACATACAATACCTATAAGCCTCTATCTGCTGCCTGACCTCTCCGTAGCTGGTCTCTCCAGAGCCTCTGGTTCTGTCATGGATCACTATATCAAAGTATAGAGGCAGTCCTTCATCACTTTGATCTGTGAGAGCCTTTACAAGATCCTCCTTATTTTCTCCAGGCAGTCTCGGATTTCCTCCTGTGACCTCCTCAACAGCTCCCTGACCAACAAAAGTACCTACTCTGAATGTGCCAGAGAAGCCTATCTTTCCAGGAGTAAGCTGATAAGGCAGATGGCTTCCTGTGCCATATTCTGGTGTAATGTCTATAGTTTTGTCAACAGTGAGGGCCTTAACAGGGAATCTGATCATGCCACCTCCTGGATCCTTGACTACTATCACAATATCTCCAGGATCTGTAGCCACAACGTGGTATGATTCACTTATTATAGCTGGCATTTTTATCACCTAATTATGAATTTGAAATATTTTGAAAGGTGGTTTAAACTGTGAAACCACCTCCTGACATAACTCCTACATGCATGGTTACTCTGAACCTCTCAATGTGGCCTATGTTCTCCATTTGGAAATCTATGTCTACTCTGCCTGTATCTACTGGATGTG
>JAKPCK010000071.1 GCA_029553295.1 Deltaproteobacteria bacterium
TATATGCAGCCCTCCAATAAAGACTCCTTGCTGCCTCAATTCTTGTTATCATCTCGGCAAGCAAAAACTGGATACCCTGTAGCCTTGAAAGCGCCCCTCCAAAGGCACTTCTCTTTTTTACATGGGAGATGGCCAGCTCCAGGGCGCCCTGGGCTACCCCTACACCCTGGGCTGCCACATGGTTCCTCGTCTTGTTGAAAAAATCCATGAGCTGATAGAAGCCATTGCCCTCTTTGCCTATGAGGTTTTCAACGGGTGCCTCCACATTATTTAATGCAATCTCTGCTGTATTGGATGCCCTAATACCCATCTTTCCGTGTATCTTATTCGCCTCATAACCGGGCTGTTTTGTGTCTATAAGGATAGCGCTGTGTCTTTTATGGCTGTTTTTCTCATCGGGATTTGTAACGCAGAAGACAAGGAGATAGTCTGCAATGCAACCGTTTGTGATAAACATCTTTGAGCCATTTATAATGTATTTATCACCCTTTTTTTCAGCCCTTGTTTTGATACCTGCTGCGTCACTGCCTGCATCTGGCTCTGTTATGCCAAAGCCCATTATAGCATCACCTCTAACCAGCGGGGGCAGATACTTCTTTTTTATCTCCTCTGAACCAAAGGCCTGGATCATCTCTGACCCAAACGTGGTAGATAAAACTGCCTGACCACAGCCAGGGTCTACCCTCCAGAACTCCTCTGCAATGAGAGAATGCTCAAGAAATCCAAGCCCGTGTCCACCGTATTCCTCTTTTATAAATGTCCCTACAAAACCGTTTTCACATGCCTTTTTCCATATAGAGAGGTCAAATTCCTCTTTTTCATCAAATTCCTTTGCCCTGTCCTTAAACTCCCCTTCTGCAAATTCACGGGCCGCCTGTCTTATATCCCTCTGTTCCTGAGAAAGTTCCATCATGGCTCCTTTCGTTTTTATATTTTTTACATATTTCTCAAGGTTAAAGTTTGTTCTTAAAATCAAAAGCAATCATGATGCCAGACCATCTAAATACTGCAACCCCTTGGTATTATATTAGATTCACATATTTATTGCAATCCTCACTATGTCTTTTTTTGCTACATATGTTTCCATAAGATACAGGCATGTATTAATCAGAAACATCATTTTTTGGTTCTTTAAGAACATGGACACCCTTAAAAAAAGATCGCCTGCTATGAGTAATGCAGCATCTTGCATGAGGGCTATGCCTGGGAGATTGACTAACAAGCCATCCAAAAAATATCATTTTGTCGTCATAATGAATACACGGGATTCAGGTCTTCTCCATGTTCCTATAAGGCTATTTGAAAAAAAGAGGACTATTTTGTAAAGACCGTTGCCATTGGTTAAGGGCAGGCATTGACAATGGGAAAAGAGGCAAAGCAGATGCATTACTTTTGCATTCAC
>JAKPCK010000093.1 GCA_029553295.1 Deltaproteobacteria bacterium
ATCAAGGATCTGATAGAGGCAGGAGCCCTGGAGATCTGGGAAACAGAAACTGGAGATGTGCTGCTTAAGCTCAGTCAGGAGGTTCTGCCAGAGGAAAAAGCAAAAAAGATGGACAGGCAGCAGCTTCAAATACTGGAGGACTATGTGAAATCTCAGAGACAGAAGCCAGCAGGAGATAAATATAAGGAAGTTATTTATTTACTTCCATGTAAAAACAGGAAGACCATATGGAAAAGTAATTTGGTTGATGATTTTGTTGAGAACCTTGATATCCAGGAGGAGAAGGCAGGAGAAGAACCAGAGATTTGGAGATGTGATTTGGATGGTGTGATCTGAGGAGAAAGGTATATATACAATAGCCTACTATAGTTTAAAAGCTTTATCAGGAGGTTCTGATCATGATGTATGAAGATGCTGTAAAGAAGCTGAAGGAGGCAAAAGTCCTTAATCCAACAATGTTTACAGTTTTTATGACTGTGATTAACCTGCACTGTGCAGGGGTCCCTGTGGTAAGTGTGAAGCAAATTCAGGACAGGGGCAATTTTCCACAGCCTGTAGTTTCTTCTTCAGTCCATACTCTCTGTGAGATGGGGCTGCTGAAGGTGGCTGATGAACCTATGGCCTATGGAGCCACAGGTTATTATCTGGATGAGGATAACAGCATAAAGTTCTTTGAGCAGATTCTGGGAGAGAACTGGCTGCTGTATGGCATAAATGATATGCTAAAGAAGTTTAGAGAGCTTTATAAGTTCTTGATGAGGCATTCAGAGCAAAAACCAGAGGAGCCATTTACTCTGGCAGAAGTGATAGCAGCTACTCAGATGTATCAGTCTACCTCCTCAAGTGCTTTGAACCACTTTATCAAGGAGGGCCTGATCAGGACAGAGATCAAGCAGGAACCAGGGAGCAGAGGCTTTATCAAGAAATATTACTATGTCACGGATAAATTCCAGGAGGATGTGAAAAAGAGATATAAAGCTCTGGAGGCTGCTGTGGAGGAGGTGGTAGAGAAGATCAGGATGCTGAAGATGAGAAAGCAGGAAAATAGGGCCCTGTACTAAGTGATGGCTATGGATGCACAAGAGCAGGGAAAGAAAAGCAGAGATACTGGTTTGCAATTTGAAAACCAGATAGTAAAAATGTTCATCAAGTATTTCAGGGAATCAGAGAAAAGAGGCCTGGCTTATAGGGTTACTCCTCCTGCCTTTCATCCAGCTCCTGGGGATGTGATGGTGGAGAGCAGAGACTGTAAACAAATGTTCTTTATTATTGAATGCAAATCCAGGAAAGTTAACAGTGAGGGCTGTATTAACACAAATGAGATTATCCAGAAAGAGCAGTTTCACAGGCTCATGACGTTTGCAGAATATGGAGGCAGAATACCTCTCTATGCAATTGAGCTAAGAGGAGCAGTTACAGAGGCTTATCTTGTGCCTGCCAGTGAGCTGTACCTCTATTCTCAAATGCAGAGAGATTTTCAGCCTCTGGATTTCATTGATTACAAATTATTGAGAATCAAATTTATGAAAAATTATAATTATGTCCTGCATGATGAACTTGTGAAGCTATTGATCAAGTCTAAGGTGGTTTCAGGATGGACAGAGAAGAACTTATAGCAAAGATTTGTAATGATTTATTATGCTACATAGGTAACCTCTCAGCCAGTGGAGCTACTGTTAGTGAAATTCTCCAGGCTCTGATGGAAAGTGAAGATCTGGAGGAGTACGTGAGGGATTATCTGACTTTTGAGTATCCAGGGTTTCAGGAGCTTAATGAGGCAGAAAGGCAGGAGCTTATAGCTATTTTTATTTCCCAAATTAAAAATAATATGCAGCAGCTAATAAGACAACTTCAGGTTAACAAATTGCATAAGCTTTCCCTGGTCAGGCTCCGCAACAGTCTCTGGTTTTTGAGGAGGTCAATGGCTAGATTAGAAAAACAGCTTAAAAATATATCCAATCAAATTTATCTCTCCCAGGGCCTGGATGAGCTGGAGGCTAGAAGGGTCAGGAGCATGGAATCAGCAGCAGCCATCCTCCTGAAGGTTCTGGTAGCCAGAGAGAAATCCCTGCTGCTGGAGCTCAAGGAGCTGGAGAAGGAGCTGGCAGGGGCTACTGATACTGTTGATCTGAGCCTGGAGGAGGTGGACAGCCTGGAGGCCCCTGTGCCTCTGGAGCAAAACCTCAGAGTATGAGATCTCCTTTTTTGTTAGCTCAGTCATTCCAGATGATATGTGAATTTGCCAGTTTTGGCGCGTACACCCCTGCTTCATCAGCTGAAAACATTATCATAATGCATCATGAATTTTAATGGGCTTCTGGAGGGGCTGGAGGATGGGATAGCTGGAGGGAATGGGGCTGGAGGGAGGGAGACCCTGGGAGGTAAGGCTGCAATATATTGAGGCAGTCATAAAAATAGAGCCAGGGAGACCCCCACCACCTCCTAAAAAAGTGGCGCCTGTGCAGGGAGGCTGGGCTGGGGACTTCCAAAAATTTGATAGATAATCTCCTCATGGGCCTTCATATATATTTTTTAGAATGTGAACTACCCTACCCTGAAGGGTAGGGCTTCCCATTTCATCGCCAAAACTTGCGTCACTGATACGTGACGTAGAGGTTTTGGCTCTATGGGCTCTGCGGGCTGTTCCATCCCTGCGATAAGTATATTCCTGGAAGCATTGTAGTCTCTATCGCATGAGAGTCCACAATAGGGGCACTCGTGAACCCTATCCGATAGCTCTTTCCTCACAATGCTCCCACAAGCAGAACATCTCTGAGTCGTGTTCCTGGGATCTACCTTGATCAGCTTTCGACCAGCACTTTCAGCCTTGTACGAAAGCATGAATATGAACTTTGACCAGGACGCATCATGGATATTTCGATGTATGCCTTTGTTGTAACCCTTCTCTTTTAGACCCTTGACATCCAGATCCTCGACACAGATAATATCGTAGTTGTTGACGTAATGTCTTGAGAGCTTATGTAAGAAATCAGATCTCTGGTTATTGATCCTCTCATGGATTTTATCCAGCTTGTCCCTGAGCTTCTGGCGGTTATTGGAGCCTTTCTTAGCCCTAGATAACCTTCTCTGAATGTTTTTGACCTTTGCGGCTGCTTTTTCTGCAAACCTTGGATTCTCTACAGAATTTCCGTCTGTGTCGACAACAAACGACTTCAAGCCAACATCTATACCTACTGATTTTCCAGTTGCAGGCAGTGTCTCTGGCTCTTGATCTGCCTGAACAATGGCAAACCATTGCCTACCTTCTCTCTTGATCAGGATAGCCTTGATGCGTCCTTGAACTTTGCGATGCATTTTGATCTTGATGTCGCCTATCTTGGATAAATGCAAACAGCCATGATCTTGATCCAGCTTGAAACCTGATTGGTTATAGTTCATGGTCTTGTACCATCCATACCCTTTGAAGCGGAGACGACCGATCTTGCGACCATTCTTCTTTGATGCTGAGAGTCCTTTAATGTTAGACCAAAGAGTGTAATTCACCATCTGGAGGACTTTGGAATATACTAGGTTCAGTTTTGGATTTTCAAGCTTCAGAACGGGTATCATGTTCTGAGTGTCATAGGTCGTGAGCTTGATGCCCTTCTCTTTAGCTTCGTTCAGCTCTTGAAGAAGCCGATTATAGAGCCATCTACAAGCCTCCAAAGCTTCGGCTAACTTTTGCTGTGTTGCCTTATCAGGGAATATGGGATACTTGTAGCTGATAAACATTATTTCTCCATCCGAGATTCTACATTTTACCGAAATATAAGTATCCCATTATTACCTTAAATAGTTATTGGTAGGCATGTAAGAACAGGGAGGGCTCTCATCCCACGGCCTGAAGGCCGGGGACTTCCCGCCGCGCCCTCTCCGCTCCCCAGAGTTAAAATATTTTGAAAGGTGGTTTAAACTGTGAAACCACCTCCTGACATAACTCCTACATGCATGGTTACTCTGAACCTCTCAATGTGGCCTATGTTCTCCATTTGGAAATCTATGTCTACTCTGCCTGTATCTACTGGATGTG
>JAKPCK010000105.1 GCA_029553295.1 Deltaproteobacteria bacterium
TGATGCATACAAACCAAAAGGAAGTTAATCAAATCTATAGTTTTTGAATTTAAACAGGGGGCGTTCATTGCCCCCTTTTTTATTGCCTTTTTTATACCCATAAAAGAAAATTTGATTGGAATACGATTTAAAAGACTGCCTGTAGGTATAGAAAAAAGTATAAAGACGAATTAGACCTTGTCATATAATCCACCATTAAACCTATTAAGCCATATCCTTAAAAGCCGTAAGTAATTTTATAAAAACCAATGTGATATTTGTCATAGCATTATCCTTCATTATAGGTTATAAATAAAATTATGAGTATAATTGTATTTATATTCGGGGCTATTGTGGGAAGTTTCCTAAATGTCTGTATATACAGGCTTCCACGGGATAAATCCATAATTGCACCCAATTCTTTCTGTCCCGACTGCGGGACACCCATTAAATTCTACGACAATATCCCTATTTTAAGCTATATAATCTTACGGGGAAGATGCCGAAACTGTAATACAAAGATCTCCATAAGATATCCCATAGTAGAATTTATAACTGCATTAATTTTTTTATTAATATACAGATTAACAGGGCTGGGTATAGAATTTGGAGTAATGTTGTTCTTTGTCTCCATTCTCATTGTTATATCCTTCATAGATTTAGAATTTCAAATCATCCCCGATGTATTAAGTATCGGCGGTTTACTGGCAGGTCTCATTTTGTCCTTTTTCAGGCAAAATTTTGGCTTCCTTGATAGCCTGTTCGGGGTGCTTTTAGGGGGAGGGGTGCTTTTTGCCATCTCCTATGGATACCAGTTGGTAAGAAAGATAGAGGGTGTGGGAGGTGGAGACATAAAGCTGATTGGTATGATAGGTGCATTTTGTGGCATCAAGGGCGTTATCTTCACCATTATAAGCGGCTCTTTTCTTGGCACGATTTTTGGCATACCGGCCATGCTCATAAAAGGTAAAGACTCAAAATATGCTATTCCTTTTGGGCCTTTTTTATCCCTTGGTGCTGTAATTTATGTATTTTATGGTAAAATGTTAATAGTGGCTGTGTTGAATCTGTTGAGACATTAGCCCTATAATAAAAAGGGGGTTTTATGGACAGAAAAAAAGTGTTTTTAAAATATTTAACTCCGTTCATTATCTTTGTATTTTTATCACTCGCTTTTTTTAATCTGTCTTTTGCCCAGGAGAAATTAAACTTAACTGGAATAATAAGGGCTATTGATGCAACTTCTGGTATTGTAAGGATACAGGTAACGAGTGAAAGATGTGAAGGGCTCTGGAATTTTAAATTTCCCGATTATGCAAAAGATGACCTCGATAAATCTATGGTGGGGAAAAGGATTCAGTTCAGTATAGATAGCCCTGTATGTGACCCTAAAAGGTTGCACACAATTGTGCTCGAGAGGTGATAATGGTGAAGAGGTTTTTAATAGTTTTTATCACGCTATCTGCATTTTTAATACCAAATCTTTCATACACCCAGACAATGGCTGATTACTGTCAGATGCCATCTTCCATAGGCACACCTGTTGACCCGAATCTGCTTCTTCTTATAGACGCAAGCGGTAGTATGGGATGGTGTGCATATTCATCGGTTACAAGCGGCACATCCTGCGATAACGGAACATACAATGCCTCTATTATCTATGAGGGCTATTTCGACCCCACAAAGTACTATAGACCTGTAAGCCCTTCAGATGGGGTAACATACTGCGACCCATCCACCTCTACCTGTCTATGGGTAGAGACAACCCCAACAGGTTCACCATGCACAAGAACCTGCGCAAGCTGGGTGTGCAAAAGTAGTACCTTTGGCTGGGATTATTGTGACAGGAAGGGGACACATGGATGCAGTTCCTCAAAATATGCCTGCTGTTCTTCATGGTCTTTATCCGGAGACTGCAATGTTGATACAGGGAATTATCTGAACTACAAATACATGAAAAGGATAGATGTGCTGAGATGGGCTTTAACAGGTGGTAAGCCCCAAAGCTGCAATAATTCCATAAGGTCCTGCGACCCGGAGGTTTATCCTGATACCCAGTTAAGCTGTGATAGCTCAGGCTGCATACTTAAGACCTCTGATGGCACACTCGTTAAGGCATCCTGGGCAAGGGTGACCGGGGATCAGGGCGGGCTTTTGTTCCAGTTAAAGAACTTTTCTCCAAAACCCCTTATTGGTGCCATGTTTTTTAGCAATACCGGAATACAACGGACCGTATATATAGGTGACTTTACTGCATCGGCAAACTATGACGGTGTTAATCCTTATAAAAACGTTATAACTGCGATAAATGATGAATCGGTTGGTGGTGCCACCCCTACTGCACCTGCCATGTGGGATGCACTGAACTATCTAGCCCAGAATACAGCAAAATACGGTGGGCCTCAACCCCAGACCGGTACAGGTAATGAATGGAAAAATCCCATGTACAGGTGTTTTGATAAAAATAACGATGGAAACTGTCAGGGTAACGAGTTTGAACTTGTACCCTGTGCAAAGAATTTTGTCCTTCTCATGTCGGATGGACAGTGGAATAGAGGTGGTTATCCTGTAAGTTCATATTGCAGGATTGATAATGACCAGGAATCAGAATCACCTGACCCTGTGGTTCCTGCATACTGGATGCACAAAACAGGGTATGTAAATCAACCTACAGGCATAAGTAGCTATGTGGAATCAGTATATACTATTGGTCTGTGGCTCGGCGGCACTGGAGAGAGGTCTTTAAAAAATATTGCCATGTATGGCGCCTTTGATAGAAATAAGACCTGGCCAGGAGGGACAAGTGGTTATCCTAATGGCGTATGTGGCCCTGTGGATGACTGTTGTAGCACTTCAAACTGTGGAAAGGGAAGCCCATGCACAAACATACCGGCATCACAGCCCGACTGGGATAAAAATAACGACGGTATACCCGATACATTTTTTAAGGCAGATAGCGCCACTGAACTAAAAGAAAAGATTGCAAGTGTTGTCCTTGACCTATTACGGAGGATATCCACGGGTAGTGCCGTGTCAATCCTTGCATCCAGTGAAGGAAGCGGTGCCAATCTGTTGCAGGCTGTGTATTTCCCCAAAAAGACCTTTGAATCCACGGAAATTGACTGGGTGGGAAAGATTCATAACCTGTGGTATTTTGTAGACCCTTATCTGCAAAAGAGTAATATCAGGGAAGACACAGATGAAAATAAGATACTGCACCTTACAAACGACTATGTGGTAAATTTTTATTTTGATCCTACTGCAAACGAGACCCTTGTTAAGCGTTATCAGGATACTGATGGTGACGGTGCCCCGGATACGTTAATCAACACTGTAAACATCGAAGATGTTAAAAATCTGTGGGAGGCAGGAAAGGTTTTATGGTCAAGGGATTTATCCACATCACCAAGGACGATATATACACAGCTTACAGGCTCTTTTATAGATTTTTCTTTAAGTAATTCCTCTACTTTGCAATCTTATCTAAATGTGCCAAGCCTTTCAGAGGCCCAGGATCTGATAAATTATGTCCACGGCATTGATAAAAGCGGGTATAGAAACAGGACAGTAACAATTGGAGGGACAACAGGCACATGGAAACTGGGAGATATTATAAACTCAACACCGAGGATTCAGTCCTTTTCTCCTATAAATTCATATCACCAGCAGCCCCCCAATGGTTATAACGATACAACATATAATGAATTTATAAATCAGAGTAGTTATATAAACAGGGGTGTTGCCTATGTGGGGGCAAATGACGGCATGCTCCATGCCTTTTATCTCGGGAATTTAAAGCAAAACTGGTCTGGAAAAGGCTCAAATGAAAGGGGTAAGCTGGAAGGATCGGATCTGGGAAAGGAATTGTGGGCATTTATTCCAAAACATGCATTGCCCTATCTGAAATACCTTGCAGAAGAAGATTACTGCCATCTGTATTACGTGGATTCATCCTCATTTCTTGTAGATGCCAGCATAAACGGAAATGCAGATGATATAAAGACTGTAAATAGCTGGAAAACCATACTTATAGGTGGTATGGGTTTTGGAGGTGCCACAAGAAACTATGGGTCATCATGCACGGATTGTGTTAAGACCCCTGTCTCAAATCTTGGCTATTCCACCTATTTTGCCATAGATGTTACAGACCCGTATAATCCTATCCTTCTGTGGGAATTCTCCCACCCAGAACTCGGCATGTCCACATCCGGTCCTGCAATTATAAGGGTGGGTGATTATTCAAAAAACGGAAAATGGTTCGTAGTATTTGCCTCAGGTCCCACAGGGCCTATAAACCAGATATATCGACAGTTTCTGGGCAGATCAGACCAGGAGTTAAAGCTCTTTATCCTTGACTTAAAGACAGGGAATTTAATTAGAAAGATAGATACAGGTATTACCTATGCCTTTGGTGGCTCTATTATTAATGCTACCATTGACCTGGACAAGGGCAATTCAGGCTCTTCAGGTTTTTATAAAGATGATGTTCTGTACATAGGATATACGAAGTGTGCTGATTCGCCCTGCACTGCAAGCTCTACATGGACAAAAGGCGGTGTAATTAAACTTCTGACAAAAGAAAGCGATAATCCAAATGACTGGGTGGTCAGAACTGTTATAGATAACATAGGTCCTGTTACGGCAGCGGTTACCAAACTTCAGGATAGAAATAATGGTAAGTTATGGCTTTATTTCGGAACAGGAAGGTATTTCTACAAAATGGGGACAAATATGGATGACCCAGGAAGTACATCCGACACATCCACCATAAGGCGTATATACGGGATAAAAGAACCCTGCTACTCTTCTGGTAATACACTGGATACCTCATGTTCGTTATCTCTGACAGAATCTAATTTAAAAGACCAGACTGCAAGTCCTTCTGCGACACTGGATTCTATCTATTCCGGCTGGTATATAAACCTTGACCAACCTGGCACCACAACTCTCCAGGAAAGGGTCATAACAGACCCGCTGGCGGTATTCAGCGGTGTTGTATTTTTTATTACCTTTCAGCCCTCATCGGATATATGTGCAGTAGGTGGAAATACCTATATCTGGGCGGTTGATTATAAAACAGGAGGGGCTGCAACAGGGCTTTTGGGTAAAGGCCTTTTGCAGGTATCTACAGGTGAGATAAAAGAACTCCAGTTGGGCTCAGCTTTTTCAGAAAAAAGCGGGAGAAGGACAGTGGCAATCACAGGTATGCCGCCCCGTGGTCAGGGTCTGTCGGTGGTTATAGGTCCAAGACCCATGAAAAAGATTATACATATTAAAGAAAAATGAAGGATATTAGAGGCAACAGGTAATGGGTGATAGGCGAAAGGCAAGAGGATTTTCCCTTATAGAACTTATGGTTGTGGTTATCATCGTGGGTATCCTGGCAGGTATGTCTGTGTTTGGTTACAGAAATTTTAAAATAAAAAACGAGATAAACAACCAGACAAGGGCCATATATGCAGATTTAATAAAATTGAGGATGATGGCCATGAGGGGGAACAGGATGACATTTATGGAATTAACCCCTAATAACTATATCGGTTATGTGGATACTAACGAAAACGGGTTGCTTGATACAGACACAGATGCAGTAGTGTTGCAGGCAGACAAAAATCCAGATGTGCTTTTTACTTCAAACGGCATGTTTGTCCATCCTGTATCATATAGCGGTGGTGGTTTTATCAGTTTTAATGAAAGGGGCTTTAGCAGTACCACTTGCACAATATGTATATTCTCCAATGTTAACCCTTCATATGATTGCATTAAGGTGTCTCAGACAAAGATTAATCTGGGTAAGATTAAAAATCAATCATCGGGGTGTACAAATGCAAATTGTGAGACACGATAAGAGGGGATTTACATTAACAGAGGTGCTTGTTGCCATTACAATTCTTACAATCGCCATGCTCGGTGCCCTTGAGGGACTGTTGTTGTATACCCAGCACAATATAAACAATCTCTGCAGGGATGAATCGGTAAAGATTGCAGAACAGAAGATGAACGAATTGAGAAATATCTCTTATACCTCCCTTACATCAGGTAGCACTAACATCAAAAGAAAGATAAAGAATTTTGAAAGGGATTTTAATATCCAGTGGGGCGTTACTGCCATTTCTCCTGACAGTTCTTCTGTAGAGGTAATCGTTAAATGGACAATAATGAACAAAGAATGGAGCCATGGAATACGCTCTATTATAAATAGGGGCTAAAAGATTGAAAAAACTCAAGTTCAATAAAAAAGGTTTTAGTCTGATTGAACTCCTTGTGGCATTGACCATACTTGCAGTTATTGTGGCAATAAGCTCTGATACGTTCAGAAATGTCCTTCAACAGGCAGGCAGAGAAATGGGCATTATGTCCACCCAGATGGATAATTTTGTAGGGCTTGGCATGCTAACATACGATATAGAACACGCTGGTTATGGACTGCCACAGGGTTTTAGAACCACCATTAATTATAACGAGGCAGCAACATCTCCAGCAAGTAATTATAATGACGCGCCATCAGGTGTCCCGAGACCCTTTGTGTTGGGTAACAATACAGGTTTAAATAATTCCGATTATCTTGTTATAAAATCTCTTCTTGCAGCAACAAACAATGCCTGCACAAAATGGACATATATTACCTTTGAAGGTAAACCTGCCCCGAAGCAATGGGCAACATCAGGTCAAAATCTCACAAGCGGCAACAGGGTCATTGTTATAAAACCTGCAAAAGATATATACAGTAGCAACGAATTAATAATAGATGCAGATGGAAATTTTTACACAACCTTTAATCCAACAAGCTTTTCATCTGATTTTTCACCTCAAAATCAAGGTGAAAGATATATGATATACGGCGTGGATACAAGCACTGACCTCAGGATGCCTTTTAATAGAACAGATTATTATATCAAGGTGCCCACCACATCCTCTATGCCTGCAATGTGCGCCCCGAATACAGGTATTTTATATAAAGCAGTGGTCAATCACTCTGATGGAAAATTTAATGAAATGCCCATTCTTGACTGTGTGGCGGATATGCAGGTTGTATTCGGGCTCGATAATAACGAAGATGGTGTTGTCGAAACATATTCAGACGATATATCGAGTCTTACCACAGCCCAGATAAGAAAAAGGATAAAAGAGGTAAGAATATACATACTTGCCCATGATGGAGGTAAAGACAATAGTTATACATATCCATCGAATACGGTAACGGTAGGAGAGTTTGGAAAAGGAAGCACATTTAATCTATCAACTACCATAGGAACAGGGTGGCAGAACTACAGGTGGAAGGTAATAAACATCGTTGTAAAGCCGAAGGATTTATGAAAAGGGAACAACATATAAAAACAAAAGGTGTGGCAATGGTACTTGTCTTGATGATAATACTTATATCATCACTTCTTGTGGTAGCGGTCTTGTATTTTCTTGGAAGGCAGACAGAGGTTTCCATACTGGAAAAAAACTATAAGACCGCAAAAGAGGCATCATACGGTGCCATTGAATTCTTTTTAAAGGATATGATCCCCACCTCTATCAGTGTAGCCACAGCTATCCCTGGAAGCTCTCTTACTTCTACCTTGGGCAATTTGAATCTTTCCACAAGTACGGCAATAACCAAGGTGGCAAACGATGCGTGTTTTAGTAGCAAACTTCTCTCTGCTACCTCTTCATGGGATGCAACATGCGTATCCGACACGAATATTAAGAATTCTGCTGATGTGAAATTCACCCTGAAGGCTACATCAGGGGCACCTTATGATGTGTATGTAAAAATAGTTGATACCGTTGCTGGAAACACCAATACAGGCGGGGTTATGCTTGAGGGCACAGGTGTTGCAGAATCAGCAAGCGGTGTAATTACACCACAGCATTTCCCTTACATGTACAGCATTGAAGCACAGGGAGAAAAACAGCAGAATCCTCAAGAGAGGGCACAATTAGAAGTACTTTATGCCTATTAAAAAAATAAAAAAGAAAAAGGACAGAACTGCCAAAAAAGTAAAAATTGATATAAAGTCTGTCTTGTATGTTACCGGCTTTGTCATGCTTATTTTAATCTCTTATCTTTTTTTTAGAGGAGATGCTGGCACCTATAAAGATTTTTTAAATAAAGGGTTAGCAAGAAAACAGGCTGAAGAAAAAAAGCAAGAAGCAGTCTCAATCCCGCCTGTTGAAAATGCAAGGCTTGAACTCATATCTTCGGATAATAAAGATATTGTCAGGGTTATAGTTGAAAAGAATAGACCCGAAATAGAATATAGGTTTCAATGGAAAATAAACGGAAAAATCATGGAGAATTACAACAAAGATAGTATATCGGGCTTTAAGAAAGGCGACACGGTCGGGGTAATGATCACCCCTGTCTTGAAAGAAAAAGAAGGACAGCCCAGATATTTGAGTCTGACAATTCATTCCACAGTTCCAAAGGTTCTTGGTATATCCGAGCCAAAAATAGATAAAGATATCATGGTCTTTAAGATTTTAACCGATGATGCTATAAAAGATGAACTTACATATTCCCTTGTAGAGGCACCAAAGGGTATGACCATAGATAGTAAAACAGGGGAGATCAAATGGGATATAAAAGACATCCCATCCGGTAGATATGAAGGCAAGGCACTCATCAAAAATAAAAAGGGTGCAGAGGTTTTATATCCCTTTAGCATTAACTTGAGCTAAGATTTTCTAAAAATTAGATGTTATACTATTTTTAGTTGAAACTTGAAATGTGGCTCCCTGTGGAATATAATCCACAAACCAAAACAATTAAAAATAGAAAGGAGCCACAATGAAAGTAAACACCAAACAGAGAAAAAAAGCAAGAAGAGGATTTGA
>JAKPCK010000138.1 GCA_029553295.1 Deltaproteobacteria bacterium
CAGAAAGGATTCCAAAAACCCTGATGACTCGGCAGATACAGAGGATAATTTTGTAAATCTGGGTGCAGATATAAAACCCTTTGACGATGTTATCTTTTCTCTAAACGGCTCATACAGGACAAGGCATAACAGTGCTCAATATCCAGCAACCAACTGGTATACCATGAGGACACTTAAAACCTATGGATTCACCCCGAAAATCACCGTAAAAAAACCCATCGGTGGCATGAATAATACATTCGTTGCCGGTTTTGACTATTATAAAAACCCAGCCGGTTTTGACTATTATAAAAACCCAACAAGGGCAACGGATTTTTCACCGGGTCTCTGGGCAACCGATTCTGTGACCAAGATTACAAGGACTGACTATGCCTTTTATGTAAACGAAGAGGTCTCACCCATAAAAGACCTTATAGTAAGTGCAGGCTACCGGATTCAAAAGTCTTTCTGGGATATAGACTATGTGGATAATATAGGGATACTGCCCTCCATTGACAGGACTGTAAACGACAGAAAAGAGGCATTCAGGGTCTCTCTAAACTATCTCTTCGGTAAAAAGGGGAATGCATTTTTAACCTATGCCAAGGGATTCAGGATGCCGGCAGCAGATGAACTCTTCAATGTCTGGGCAGCTCCCCCTGTCAACGATGCCATAAAAACCCAGACTGTAGGTGAATGGGATGCAGGAGCAAGATATAACTTTACAGAATGGTTGGGTGGCAGCCTTACGCTTTTTTATTCCAAGACAGACGATGAGATATATTATAACCCCTATACCTTTGCCAACGGCAATTACGACAGGACTAAGAGGCAGGGTATAGAGGCAGCGGTCTTTATGGACCCTATCAAGGATTTGAACATATCTGTCCAGTATTCATATACAGATGCCAGGTTTGACGGAGGAGACTTTGACAGAAACATAGTCCCCCTTGTGCCTAAGGACAAATTTTCCATAAAGACCTCATATCTCTGGAAAAACCTCACAACAAATATAGTCCTTACATATCTCGGGAGCCGTTATATGATATCCGACCAGAGAAATCAGATGCCAAAGCTCCCCGGGGTTGCCTTAGTAGATATGAACTTTAAATACAGATTAAAGGCCTTTGAGGGTATATTCGGTATAAAAAACCTTACAGGAAAGCGTTACAGTGAATACGGGGTTGTAAGTTATCCATTTCTCCAGCCACCGAGGGCAAACTACTATCCATCCCCGGAGAGACAGTTTTTCTGTGGCCTTTCATATAATTATTAAAGACCGTTGCAGACCTCATCCCCTTTTAAATTGAGACCTCTTCACAGGTCTCAATTTTTTTTAATCAAAAGTTTTCAATTATTTTCTTGACATATATTATTCTAAATGATAATTAGAACACAATATTGCACACTATTCAGATACCTGTGCAATATAATAGGCAGATATGCAATCAAACGAGATTATATTTGTCCAAAACGAAGAGGATTTGATACCCCTTCCTCCCCTTACAGTCAGACAGACAGAGTGTCTTTTATTTATCTTTAATTATTTTACAGAACACAGGTATTATCCTACCCAGAGGGAGATTGCGAAACAGATGAACCTGAAGACTAACAGTGCTGCCATATATATAGAACCATTATTAAAAAAAGGCTATGTGGAAAAAGAGCCAGGAAAGAGTAGGAATATCCACATCACAAAGGCAGGG